>JAQGKA010000203.1 GCA_028290355.1 Tardiphaga sp.
CGGCATCGACGCCTCGTGAGAGACTACGAAGCACGACTGGATGTCTCACACGCCATGATCGACATCGCTATGGCAGGCCTACTCATCCGACGTATCGCACATCCCTAGTTCTCAAACGGACTCTTAGCGTCGTTGAGCCGGGCCAGCGCCTGCGGATGCGGATCGAACCCGGTGACACGACAAATCCGGCGCTGCAGCATCGCCTTGTAGGGCGGATCGCCGTCGATCGGGTTGGCGCCGATATCGACGACAGCGGTCAACCGAGCCGGCTGCAGCAGCGCGGTCAGTGGGTCATTGGATCGTTGAATCGCCACATGCCGCATCCGCAGAGCATGCATGCTAAGCAGCGGCGGCGCTGCGCGTCAGAATGTCGCGGCGCTTCGTGGCTGCCGGTAGTATTGAACAGCGTGCGCAGAAATGGGGATCGCTTGAACAACAAACATCACAACGGCGCATCACAGCCCAAGGGCCGCGACTGGCGACGGATCCATCATTCGCCGCTGTTCTGGATCGGCGTCGCCCTGTGCCTGGCGGCGATCCTGATCTATGTGCTGTCCGACGACCTGTCGTGGCGGCCGGTCACCAAATAACAGGGAAGGGCGGCGGCTAGAGTTTCTTGATCGCGCGCTTGGCCGCAGTCTCGGCGGCTTCCTCGCTGTCGCTATCGTCCTCGGTGACGAAGCCGAGCATGGTCTTGCCCTTGATTGCCGAATTGGCATTGACCTTCGGACTGATCGACGCCCGCCACAGCCCGGGCCGCCGCTGAAACGTCAGAATTGAAAACAGCGATGCGTCGGCCATGCTTGTCCATCTCGATGGAGGGCGCCGGGCCGGGCTGGCCGAACGCTTTCGTGGGGTGTAACCCGGGGTTGCAGCGGCCGCAATCCTGTTGAAATGACATCATGAATCGATCCGGACGGCCGCGGATCGGGGAATCGCCGGATTTGGGCGTCGGCGGCGGGCCGGCGCGATCCACATATCTGTCCAACCGAAACCGGCGATGGTATGTAGGCGCCAACGGTCCCATAGCTCAACTGGATAGAGTAACGGATTTCTACTCCGTGGGTTGCAGGTTCGAATCCTGCTGGGATCGCCAATTATTTCAAATGCTTAGGCTATCGCGAAGCCGAAATTCCGCGTTGCTTCCTGCAACTTCAAAAAATCCTTTGATTCCGGGCGTTCCCATCTCGTCCCGTAAGGCGGCAGAGCCGACGATGACCATTGCACTTCAGGAAAGCCCGCCAGCTCTCGCCGGCGGGCCCTTCTATTGCAATCTCTGCGTCAGATGATCCCGGCGACTTCGTGCCGGGCGGCGGGCTCTGGCGTTTGGGGCTTTTCGATTATCGGGCTGGCAGGCAGTTGCAGCACGGTTGCCCTTTGCCCGACCTTGAGATCTGTGACGAGAACGATCTCGCCGTTTGAGAATTCAAGCGCGTCGTGATGCCAGGCCGGCCTATCCAGGTCGATTTGACGAAAGCGGGCCAATCGATCGCGGACATTGCGGCGAAACACCATACCCTCAACCTGGACGTCATGCTCAAAGGCGATTTCGGTCCCCGGACGGAGGCACACAGCGACGTGCGGATCGCCCAAGCTCGCGAAACCCCGAGTTGTCGTAGAAGGAAATCTGGTCGAAACCAACGTTTCCGCCACCTCCGCGGGACGGGTAGCGACCGCATGCAGGCTGTAATCACACTTGGATGCGCTCCTATGAATGGCCACCCAGCGAATCCACAACATTCGTGAACCCGGTTGGTTGCAGCGCCGTGCAAAAAACCGCGAGAGCGGTCGGGCTTTCAATATGGCCGCACAAGCGCCAATCTTTTCTCAGGCCGTGATTAATCCGCGATGCCCTCGGTCGGTTCGAAGTCATGGCCTGCGATCGATCACCCGCAGCGCTATCGCGCGATCGCAATCGCAGATACATTGCGCTGATAGGCCATGCCGCGAATTTTTGTGGCGCGGATCTGCAATAGACATTCAGAGGGACTGAAATGCGCTCGTTCGGAATTCGTACAATTCTCGTGGCCCTTCTCGCAACCGCGAGCGCTTCGTCGGTCGCTTACGCAGACAGCGGCACCGTTCGCATCTCCGTATTGAAGGGGGGCTGGTTTATCGGTGCATCTGGCGGAAGCGGGACGCTAACATTTCACGGCAGGCGCTATCCGCTATCGATTGGTGGGTTGAGCGCGGGCCTGGTGTTCGGCGCCTCGCAGACCTATCTGAACGGCACCGTGACCAACATCCGCAGCCCGTCGGACGTGGCGGGCGTCTATGGTGCTGGAGGCGCCGGTGCCGCCGTCGGTCGCGGAGTAAGCGCGATCGTTCTCAGCAATGAAAAAGGTGCCATCCTGACGATGCAGGGCCGGCAAACCGGCTTGATGGTCAATGCCGATCTGAGCGGGTTGGCGATCTCTCTGCGATAGCCCCCGAAAATTAAAGCCCCGGCATCACCGGGGCTTTTTCATAAGGAGGACGCGGAGGCGCGGCCTGTCGCGAAGCTGAATTGCGCCAACAAGCGGTTTTCTAGCTTCGATAGGGTGCAGTCTCGAGCCAGTCCGCCTCGGCCGGAGCCAGCGTTGCGTTTGAAGCGCGCACGCGGCTGACTTCTTCCGGCTTGCGCGCGGGGGTGGAGCGAGCAGGCGTCGGAGGGTGTGCGTTGCGGAGCAGCATATCCGTCATCGAATGAGGGGCAACGGCTCTGGCAAAAAGATAGCCTTGACCCAGATCGCAGCCGAGAGCGTGCAGCTGTCGTGCTTGCTCCTCCGTCTCAATACCTTCGGCAACAACCCCGATCCCCAATTTTTCGGCGATGCCAATCAGACCTTCAATGATCGCCGCGCTGCCGCCGCCATGCTGAAGTCGGTCCACGAACGACTTGTCGATCTTGATATTGTCAATCGGCACGGAGAGCAGGTGCGTCAGCGAAGCGTAGCCGGTGCCAAAGTCATCGAGTGCGACGCGCAGGCCCTTTGACCGCAGCGACTGGATTTCACGCGCAATCACATGATCCTGCTGTCCAAGGTAGACAGATTCTGTGACTTCAAGAATGAGATGCTTCAAGGGCACGTCGACGCGCTGAAACGCTTTTGCAATCCGCTCGGCGAGCCTTCCACCATGGAAGTCGGCGGAAGAGATGTTGATGCCGACGTGCTGAAATGGAATGCCCAGATCGAGCCATCGACGTACGTCCGCCGCGACTAAGGTCAACATCCGCTGCGTCAGTTCCGATGCGACGTGAACGTCGTAGGTTGCCTCATAGAACTCGCCCGCGGAAATCACGTCGCCGGTTTCAGAGCGCATGCGGCACAGGGCTTCGATGCTGACAATCTCTCGCGTATCAAGCCGAACGATGGGCTGGTAGTAGGCCTCGATGCGATTGTCCGCCAGCGCCGCTCCCACGTCCCGAACGGCACGAAACCGGCGCGTCATCGTCGTCACCAGGCGAGGCGTATACTCAACGAAGCCGCCACGGTTTGTTTCTTTCGCATGGTACAGCGCGAAGTCGGCATTCTGCTGAACGACCTCGGCGCTGCGATCGTTTGGTCCGGGTACGGCACCGCCAATCGTCGCTCTCGGTATAATCACGTGGTCGCCGCATTCCGCCGGAAGTTTCAGGGCAGTCAGGATTTCAAAGGCAGTGCCGGCGATGTCGAGCTCTCCGTTCTGCGACCGGACGATAACGGCGAACTCATCCCCTCCCGAGCGGAAAGCCCTTTCAGGTGAAGCAACACTGCCGATGCGCGCGGCGACACGCTTGATGAGGCCGTCGCCGGCCTCGTGCCCGAAGGTGTCGTTGACGATCTTCAGGTTGTCGATGTCAATGAGGAGAAGCCCCCAGGAGCCCGAATCTTCGTGTGAGAACTTGCTGATCGCCAGGTTGAAGCCCGCGCGATTGGGCAGGCCGGACAATGCATCCGAATAGGCCAGTCTTTGGTGTTCGCGTAACCGTTCATGTCGCTCGAGGGCGATCGTGCAAAGATGGACACAAGTGGCGACGATTGTCTGTTCGAGTTCGCTGGGGCCGCGGTGCTCGCGGTAATAAAAAGCGAATGTCCCGAGCACGCGACCATCTCCGCTGCAGATTGGACTTGACCAACATGCCGCGAGGCCGAGAGCAAGAGCGGGGGCTTTGTATTCCGCCCACAGCGGATCGGTGTCGATGTCGGTAACGGTGACGGGCGCGCGGCGATACGCCGCCGTTCCGCAAGATCCGGCGGAAGGCCCGCTTATCAAGCCATCCAGTCCTGACGAATAGTCGTCGGGAAGGCTGGGGCTGGCTAGCGGGTGTAGCCGTCCGGCCGCGTCGACCGTCAGAATGGAACAAGTCGTTCCGGGAACCAGCACTTCAACTTCCAGGCAAAGCCGCTCGGTTGTTGCCACGAGCGAGTCACCCCTGGCGATCATTTCAAGAATAGCATTCTGCAATTGAAGAAGCATGTTCTGACCAAAATGAACGAGATGCTCGTGAGTAGCCGAAGCACGTGAATCACCCGGCATCGATTTAGGCGCAATTTTAGGCACCGCCTCTGCCGCCGCCGCAACCGCGACGGGGGTGGCCAGGTTGTCCAGCGAGTCAGGCCAAACCGCTTGTTCTGCTGGGGGCGCCAGTGGGATAGTTGTGATGAGGGCGAATGCATCACTTATCGCCCTTATCCGGAGCTGCCATGCCGCCATCCGACAATCCCACTATGTTGCCCCTTGCGACCGTCGATATCCCGCGCTGCGCCATGTGCCGGGCGCGGATGGAATTGGCTGGTCGAGAGCGGCAGGCAGACGGCGCGGAGAGGCGCACCTTCAAATGCCCCAAGTGCGAGTTCGTGAAGACGAAAATCGTCGGGGATGCATTGGAGGCCAGTCGCCATCGCGCGCCTCGAAAAAGAGCGAAGCCGCGTGCGTAGATCGCGCGAGGCCGAGCAAAACTTGCTGATTTCGATCGGAACCAATTTGCGCGCCGTCGCGACAAATCAGTTGGCGACGTGGCTTTGCCTTTCGCGTGCCGCGCCGCCATGATGTGTCAGCGATTTTCATCGATCGTTGCCGCTAAGGCCACGAGTCCGTCACCATTTTGCGCATGTCTTGACGCCGTCAGGCGTTCGTCCGTGCAGGGAGTCCACCATGATTGGTTTGGTTCGCGCCGTTAGCCTTTGCGCCGCGCTGGCGTTTGGTTTGGTCTCGGCTCAGGCGGCCGACAAGGCCTTCAGGCGCGACGACCTCGCCGATTCCGCGGTCAAGCTGGAGGCCCAGATCAAGAGCGAGGCGGGGCCGGTCGCCAAGTCGGCGGCGACCTTGCGGACTGATGCCGACGCCGCCTTCAAGCGGCTGGATTACCGCGCCGGGCTGACGACGCTCGGCCAGATCGTGGCGACGGCGCCAGAGGACAGCGGCAACTGGCTGCGGCTCGCCAAGACCATCTTCCATATCCGCCCGGCCACGTCATCCGAAACCACCTTCCTGCTCGAGCGCGCCTCGACGGCCGCCTACATCGCCTATCAGCGTGCCGGCAATGCTGGCGAGGAGGCCGAGGCGCTGGCCGTGCTCGGCCGCGCGCTGGCCGACCGCAAGCTTTGGCGCCCGGCGCTGGATACGTTGCGGTTGTCACTGGACCTGCGAGAGGTCGCCGACGTCCGCGGCCAGTATGAGAAGCTGCGCGACGACCACGGTTTCCGATTGCTGGATTACACCGTGGACTCGGATTCCGCGTCGCCGCGGGCGTGCTTCCAGTTCTCCGAAGACCTCGCCAAGCGGGTCGACTTCGCGCCGTTCCTGGCGCTGGCCGGCAGCGACAAGCCGGCGTTGACGTCGGAGGACAAGCAGCTCTGCGTCGAAGGACTCAAGCATGGCGAGCGTTACAACATCAACCTGCGCGCCGGCCTGCCATCGACGGTCAAGGAGAGCCTGCCGAAATCGGCCGAGTTCAACATCTATGTCCGCGACCGCAAACCCTTCGTGCGCTTCACCGGCCGCGCCTATGTGCTGCCGCGCAGCGGACAGCAGGGCATTCCCGTGGTGTCGGTCAACACCCAGGCGGTGTCTGTCAACGTGTTCCGGATCGGCGACCGCAACCTGATCAACACGGTCATCGGCAGCGACTTCCAGACCGCACTCAGCAAGTACCAGCTGGAGAGCCTCGGCGACGAGCGCGGCGTGAAAGTATGGACCGGCGAGCTGGCCACCGCGGCCACGCTCAACGCCGATGTCACCACCGCATTCCCGGTCGATCAGGCGATCGGCGAGCTGCAGCCCGGCGTCTATGTGATGACCGCGGCGGCCAAAGGGCCGGGCGCCGGTGGCAATGGGGATGACGACGGTTCGCTGGCGACGCAGTGGTTCATCGTCTCCGACCTCGGCCTGACCGCGTTCTCCGGCAATGACGGCATCCATGTCTTCGTCAACTCGCTGGCCTCGACCGACCCGACCGGCAAAGCCGATGTGCGGCTGGTCGCGCGCAACAACGAGATCCTGGCGACGAAGAAGACCGATGACTCCGGCCATGTGCTGTTCGAAGCCGGCCTTGCCAAGGGCGAGGGCGGGTTGTCGCCGGCAATGCTCACCGTCACCAGCGACAAGAACGATTATGCGTTCTTGAGCCTGAAATCCAACGCCTTCGATCTCAGTGATCGCGGCGTCTCCGGCCGTCCGGTGCCGGCTGGCGCCGACGCCTTCGTCTATGCCGAGCGCGGCGTCTATCGCTCCGGCGAGACCGTCTATCTCACCGCGCTGCTGCGTGACGGGCAGGGCAATGCCGTCACCGCGGGCCCGCTGACGCTGGTGGTGGAGCGCCCCGACGGCGTCGAGTTCCGCCGCGCGGTGCTGCCGGACCAGGGCGCCGGCGGCCGCAGCCTGACGCTGCCGCTGAATTCCGCGGTGCCGACCGGCACATGGCGGGTCCGCGCCTTCACCGATCCGAAGGGATCGTTGGTCGGTGAAACCACCTTCATGGTCGAGGATTACGTCCCGGATCGGATCGAATTTGACATATCCAGCAAGGAGAAGCAGATCAAAGCTGATGCTCCCGTAGAACTTAAGGTGGACGGCCATTTCCTTTATGGTGCGCCGGCCTCGGGGCTGCAGCTCGAAGGCGATCTGCTGGTGGCTCCGGCCTCGGGGCGACCGGGATTCGCTGGCTACCAGTTCGGTGTCTCTGACGATGAGACCACCAGCAACGAGCGCACCCCGATCGAGAACCTGCCGGAAGCCGACGCCAATGGCGTTGCCACGTTCCCGGTCAGCCTCGCGAAACCGCCGTCCTCGACGCGGCCGCAGGAAGCCCAGATATTCATCCGCATGACCGAAGCCGGGGGCCGCGCAGTGGAGCGCAAGCTGGTGCTGCCGGTGGCGCCCGCCGCGGCGATGATCGGCGTCAAGTCTGATTTCAAGGACAAGAACGTCGCCGAGGGCGACAATGCCGGCTTCGACGTGGTGTTCGTGTCGCCGGACGGCACGTCCTTGCCGCGAAGCGGGCTGCGCTACGAATTGCTGCGGATGGAATCCCGTTACCAGTGGTACCGGCAGAGTTCGTCGTGGGAATACGAGCCGGTGAAATCCACCAAGCGCGTTGCCGATGGCGATGTGAACATTGCCGCCGACAGGCCGGCGCGGATCCAGCTGCAGCCGCAGCCCGGCCGCTATCGCCTCGACGTCAAGTCGACCGAGGCCGACGGGCCGCTGACTTCGGTGCAGTTCGACGTCGGCTGGTATTCCGACGGCAGCGCCGACACGCCAGACCTGCTGGAGACCTCCATCGACAAGCCTGAATATCTCTCCGGCGACACCATGACCGTGTCGGTCAATGCCCGCTCGGCGGGCCGGCTGACCATCAACGTGCTCGGCGACCGGCTGCTGACGACGCAGAGCGTCGCCGTCAAGGAAGGCGCCTCGCAGGTCAAGATTCCCGTCGGCAAGGATTGGGGCACCGGCGCCTATGTGGTGGCGACGTTGCGCCGGCCGCTCGATGCCGCTGCCCAGCGCATGCCCGGCCGCGCCATCGGTCTGAAATGGTTCGGCATCGACAAGAAGGCGCGCATGCTGGACGTGGCGTTATCGCCGCCGGCGCTGGTGCGGCCGAGCACGACGTTGAAACTGCCGGTGAAGATCGGCGGCCTCAACCCCGGCGAGGACGCCAAGATCGTCGTCGCCGCGGTCGACGTCGGCATCCTCAACCTGACCAATTACAAGCTGCCGGCGCCGGATGATTACTATCTCGGCCAGCGCCGCATGACCTCGGAGATCCGTGATATCTACGGGCAATTGATCGACGGCATGCAGGGCACCCGCGGCCAGCTCAAGACTGGCGGCGATTCCGCCGGCGCCGAACTGCAGGGCAGCCCGCCCACGCAAAAGCCGCTGGCGCTGTATTCCGGCATCGTCACCGTGGCCGCCGATGGCACCGCGGAGATCAGCTTCGAGATTCCGGAATTCGCCGGCACTGCGCGCGTCATGGCGGTGGCCTGGACCGCCACCAAACTCGGCCGCGCCACCACCGACGTCACGGTGCGCGATCCCGTGGTGCTCACGGCGACATTGCCGCGTTTCCTGCTGAACGGCGACAGGGGCACGATGTCCTTCGATCTCGATAATGTCGAAGGCGCACCGGGCGATTACACCATCAGCGTCAAGACATCCGGGCCGGTGAAGGTGACCGGCAATCCCGCGACGACGGTAAAGCTGGCCGCCAAGCAGCGCAGCTCGATAGCGCTGGCGATCGACGCGGCGGGCGCTGGCACCGCGCAGCTCGATGTCGACATCAAGGGGCCGAACGGGCTGACCTTGGCGCGGCATTATGCGCTCGACGTCAAGGCGGCGACGCAGATCCTGGCGCGACGCTCGATCCGAACGCTGGCGAAGGGCGAGAGCCTGACGCTGACCTCGGATATGTTCTCCGACCTGGTGTCAGGCACCGGCGGTGTCTCGCTATCGGTCAGCCTGTCCACGGCGCTCGATGCCGCCACCATCCTGAAGGCGCTCGATCGCTATCCCTATGGCTGCTCCGAACAGATCACCAGCCGGGCAATGCCGCTGCTCTATGTCAACGACCTCGCAGCCGGCGCGCATCTGGCGATGGACACGTCAATCGACCAGCGCATCAAGGATTCCATCGATAGGCTGCTGGCGCGTCAGGGCTCGAACGGCTCGTTCGGCCTGTGGTCATCGGGTGGCGACGACGCCTGGCTCGACGCGTATGTGACGGACTTCCTGACCCGCGCCCGCGAAAAGGGATTCGCGGTGCCGGACGTGCTGTTCCGCAGCGCGCTGGATCGGGTCCGCAATTCCGTCGTCAACGCCGCCGAGCCGGAGAAGGATGGCGGTCGCGATCTGGCCTATGGCCTCTATGTGCTGGCCAAGAACGGCACCGCGCCGATCGGCGACCTGCGCTATCTCGCAGATACCAAGCTGAACAACCTGGCGACGCCGATCGCCAAGTCGCAGCTGGCCGCGGCACTCGCGCTCGTGGGTGATCGCGCCCGTGCCGAACGCGTCTATGCGGCGGCGGTGGAAAGCCTCGCGCCCAAACCGGTGATCGAGTTCGGTCGCGTCGACTACGGCTCGGCGTTGCGCGATGCGGCGGCTTTGGTCTCGCTGGCCAGCGAAGGCAATGCGCCGCGGGCGACGCTGACGCAGGCAGTACAACGCGTCGAAGCCGCGCGCGGGCTGACGCCGTACACCTCCACGCAGGAGAACGCCTGGCTGGTGCTGGCGTCACGCGCGCTGGCCAAGGAAGCCAATACGCTGGCGCTGGATGTCAACGGTTCGCCGATCAAGACGGCTCTGTATCGCAGCTACAAGGCGGCGGAGATGGCCGGCACGCCGATCAAAATCACCAACACCGGCGATACGCCGGTGCAGGCGGTGGTCTCGGTGACGGGTTCACCGATCACGCCGGAGCCGGCGGCGTCCAACGGCTTCAAGATCGAGCGCAACTACTTCACGCTCGATGGCAAGCCTGCCGATGTCAGCAAGGCGAAGCAGAACGATCGCTTCGCGGTGGTGCTGAAGATCACCGAAGCCAAGCCCGAATACGGGCACATCATGGTGGCCGATTATCTCCCGGCCGGTTTCGAGATCGACAATCCGCATCTGGTGTCGTCCGGCGATACCGGCACGCTGGACTGGATCGAGGACGGCGAGGAACCGGAAAACACCGAATTCCGCGATGACCGCTTTACCGCGGCGATCGACCGCAAGAGCGACGACAAGGCGGTGTTCACCGTCGCTTACGTGGTGCGCGCGGTGTCGCCGGGCAAATACGTGCTGCCGCAGGCCTATGTGGAAGACATGTACAATCCCTCGCGCTACGGCCGCACCGGCACGGGTTCGATTGAGGTGACGAAGGCGAAATGAGCGGCGACACACTGCACACGCTACAAACTCCGTCATGCCCGGCGTTATGCCGGGCATCCACGCCAGCGCGTGACATCGTGGATGGCCGGGACAGGCCCGGCCATGACGGGCAGAGGGGCCGGCGGTTGATCGGAAGAATAGCGATGGCTGCGGCCGTTGCTTTCGTTCTTTGCGGTGCCGCCACTTATGCGTGGATCAATTCCCTCGGTCCGTTGCCGTTGGCGCAAGCCAAGCAAATCTCCACCACCGTTGTCGATCGCAACGGCAAGCTGCTGCGCGCCTATGCCATGGCCGACGGCCGCTGGCGACTACCGGTCACTGCGAAGACGTCGGTCGATCCGGGCTATCTCGACGTGCTGCTCGGCTATGAGGACAAGCGCTTCTACACCCATCACGGCGTCGATCCACTGGCGCTGGGTCGCGCCGCGTTTCAATTGCTGACGCGCGGGCACATCGTGTCCGGCGGCTCGACCATCACTATGCAGCTCGCGCGGCTGCTGGAGCCGCGGCAGAATCGAAATCTTGGGGCGAAATTGCGGCAGGCGGTGCGGGCCCTGCAAATCGAGCAAAAACTCAGCAAAAACGAGATCTTGGACCTCTATCTCGAACTCGCCCCGTTTGGGGGCAATCTCGAGGGGATTCGCGCCGCTTCCATCGCCTATTTCGGCAAAAAACCGAAGCGATTGTCGCTGGCAGAGAGCGCGCTACTGGTAGCGCTGCCGCAGTCGCCGGAGACGCGAAGGCTGGATCGTCACCCCGGCACGGCCCGCGTCGCGCGCGACCGCGTGCTGGACCGCATGGTGCAGGAGGGCCGGGTGTCCGCCGCCGATGCCATGCAGGCGAAGGCGGTCGTTGTGCCGAAGCTGCGCAAGCCGATGCCGGTGCTGGCGCCGCATTCCGCCGATCAGGCGACATCGCTCCTAAAGGACACGCCGATCATCAAGCTCACGCTCGACGCCGGCATTCAGCGCGCGCTTGAAGCCTTGGCCCGCGACCGCGCGGCGGCGCTCGGCGCCAACATCTCGATCGGCATCATCGCCGTCGACAACGACAGCGGCGATGTGCTCGCCCATGTCGGCTCGCCTGATTATTTCGATGACCGCCGTGCCGGGCAGGTCGACATGACCCGCGCCATTCGCTCGCCCGGTTCAACGCTGAAGCCGTTCATCTATGGCCTCGCCTTCGAGGACGGCTTTGTGCATCCGGACAGCCTGATCGAGGATAGGCCGATCCGCTTCGGCTCCTACGCGCCGGAAAATTTCGACATGACGTTCCAGGGCACCGTGCCGGTGCGCAAGGCGCTGCAGCTGTCGCTCAACGTGCCGGCTATCGCGCTGCTCGACCGCGTCGGCGCCAGCCGGCTGTCGTCGCGGCTGAAGCAGGCCGGCGGCAATCTGGTGCTGCCGAAGGACGAGGCGCCGGGCCTCGCCATGGGCCTCGGCGGCGTCGGCGTGACGCTGCGAGATCTGGTGCAGCTCTATACCGGGCTTGCGCGCAACGGCAGCGCCAAACCGTTGCGCGAGATCATGCAGGCCAATGGCGGCGACGATCGCGGGTCGATGCGGTTGATGGACCCGGTCGCGGCCTGGCAGGTCGGCAACGTGCTGATGGGCACGCCGCCGCCGGAGAACGCCGCGCATAACCGGATCGCATTCAAGACCGGCACCAGCTATGGCTACCGCGACGCTTGGTCGGTGGGTTTCGACGGCCGGATGACCATCGGTGTCTGGGTCGGGCGGCCCGACGGCGCGCCGGTGCCCGGACTGGTCGGTCGTACCGCTGCGGCGCCGATCCTGTTCGATGCCTTCGCCCGCACCGGCCGGTTACCGGCGCCCCTGCCGAAGGCGCCGAAGGGCACATTGATCGCAAGCAACGCCAAATTACCGCTGCCGTTGCGCCGCTTCCGCCCGTTCGGGGAGCTGATCCGGACCGGCAGCGAACAGGCGCTGCACATCCAGTTTCCGCTCAACGGCTCCCGGATCGACGCCAGTTCCGGCGAAAACCAGCTGTCCGCGTTACCGGTAAAGGTCGCCGGTGGCGTGCTGCCGATGACCATGCTGGTTAACGGCGTGGCGGTGGGCGAGATCGACGGCCGCCGCCAGCGCCTCGTCGATCCGCCCGGTCCGGGCTTCGTCCGGCTCACCGTGATGGACGCCATGGGCGCCGCGGACACAGTTGTGGTCAGAATTCAATAAGGCCGAGCTAACTGGTTGTCCGCGCGGCGGTTTCAGCGTATGCGACAATCATGGCCGATACCTATGCAAGACCCCGCTTTGGCGCGCCGCGCGAGCCGAAAACCCGAGTCAATCCGGGCAGCGGGCTGGTGCGCGTGCTCGATTTCGTCACCTC
>JAQGKA010000205.1 GCA_028290355.1 Tardiphaga sp.
GTTCGCCGCCGATGCGATGATCCTGGACCACCTCGCCAGCACCTCGCTGCGCTACATGGCGCCGGGTGGCCCGACGATTGATTTCGCCTGGGAAGGATTTCACGAACTGGGCATCTGGTCGAAACCCACCGGTGCGGCGCTCCTGTGCATTGAGCCGTGGCAGGGATATGCCAGCCCGGTGGATTTCGATGGCGAGTTTATGGACAAGCCGGGCGTGATGCATATCGCGGCCGGTAAGACCCGCAGCTTCGTGCAGCGGATCGGGTTTGCATAGACGAGGTCGTTTGTAGCCCGGATGAAGCGAAGCGAAATCCGGAACTTACACAACATTGCGGTTCAGTCCCGGATTGCGCTGCGCTTCATCCGGGCTACAAAACTACAGTTGCTCAACAAAAAAGCGGAGGCATTGCTGCCTCCGCTTTTTCTTGTCGTGTATCGGTGTGGCTTATCCCAGCCGGCCCGCGGAATGCGCGAGCAGGGTGTAGACCAGCCCGGTTTCCGAGGTGAGGTGGCTGCGCAGCGCGGCGGGGCCGCGTTCGTCGCGGGCGACCTCGTCGAGCAGGCGTTCGAACTCGGTGATGTAACGATCCACCGTCTGCTTGAAGTTGCGGTCGGAGCGATATTTGCGGCTGACTTCGTCGAAGGCTTTCTGGCCGGCGGGCGTGTAGAGCCGCTTGCTGAAAGCCTTGCGCTCGCCGCGCTGATAGCGATCCCACATCTCGGCGGCCAGCGTGCGATCCATCAGCCGGCCGATGTCGAGCGACAGCGATTCCAGCGGATTGGCGCTGGCGGCGGGCGGCGGTGTCGGCGCACGGGCGCGCGGCGGTTCGCGGTCCTGCTCGCCATTGTCGGCGCGGCTCAGCAGGTCCGACAGCCAGCCATCGCGGCCCTGGTCCGAACTGGCGGGAGCCATCGACGGCGCTTCGGTGCGGCGCGGGGCGGGGCTGCCAATATCCGGCAGCGGCAGGCTCGACGCGCTGCCGATCGGGGCGTCGCGGCGCGGCGCGGGACGGGACACCGCCTCGTTGCGGGGAGCGTTGCTGGCCATTGCCATCGCCGGCTCTTCCTCGCGCGGCGCGCTGGCGCGGGTCGAGCTGACCACGTCGAGGCCGCGGCCGTGACGGGCGACGATCCGGTTCAGTTCGGCCAATGCCTCGATCTGGTCGACGATCACCTTGCGCATCTGCGCCGTGCTTTCGGCGGCCTCCTGCGGCATTTCGAATACGCCGCGGCGAAGCTCGGTGCGGGTGGTCTCCAGCTCCTGATGCATTTCCGCAGCCATGTGCTTCATGCTCTGCACCATCGACGCGAACTTGTCGGCCGACTGCTTGAACATCGCATCGGCTTCCTGGGTGCCTTGCTGATAGATCTCGTTCATCGCCTGCGACGTCAGGCGGCGCTCTTCTTCGGCGGACGCACGCACCGCTTCGAACTGGCGGCTGATCGCCGACGAACCGGCGCCGGCGGTTTCCGCCACCACGCGGGCGATGTCGCGGGCGCGTTCCTCGGCGGCCGCCAGCGATTCATCGAGCAGGCCGGTGAAGCGGGTCAGGCGCTGATCGAGATCGGTGGTGCGCAGGTCGATGGTGGTGACCAGCGATTCCAGCGCGGCCTTGCGTTCGCCGACCGATGCTGTGGTGCTGCGGTTGCTCTGCTCGACCAGGGCGGCGGCATCGACCAAAGCATGGCCGTGGCTTTCGAACTGGCTCGACAGCGAACCGAGGTCTTGCAGGGCCCGTGAGGTCTTGGAGGTGAACACGGTGAGCTGGTCTTCCAGCGTCTGGGTGGCGAGGCCGTTGCGCGAGGTCACGTCGTTCATGGTGGAGACGAAGTCCGCCACGCGGGTGACCAGCGCGCGCTCCAGCGAGTTGAGGTTGTCGTGGGCGCCGGTGAGGACTTCCTGCAGCAGGATGTTGCCTTCACGCAGCCGCTCGAACAGTGCGACGGTGTCGGTGCGCAGGATCTTGCTGGTTTCCTGCATCTCGGTGACCGCTGCGATGGAGACCTGACGCGACTGCTCGATCGCCGAGCGCGAGGTCTGCTCGAGGTCCTTCAGCGACTTGTTGATGGCGCCGGTAGCGAGTTCGCCCGCGGTGGTGATGGTGCGCGCGACATCCGAGCTGTTGGTGACCATCGACTGCGAGAAGGTCTGGCCGCGATTCTCGATCGCCTTCAGCGCATCGGCAGTGACGCGGTCGATATCGACCGTGAGCTGATTGGCCTTGCTGCCGAGCGCCTCGACCAGCGAGCCGCGCTTGGCATCGACCATCTGCGAAAGGCGGTCGGTCTGCTGCTGCTCATAGGTGACGATCTCGTCGGTCTTGCCGGTCATGGTCGTACCGAAGCTGCCGGACGCGGCGAATACTGAACGTTCGATCTCCGACGACGTGGTCTTGATCTTGGTGGTGATCTCGTTCGACACGGCGACCAGCGAATTCTGCGCATTGATCGCGCTGGCCTGGATGTTGTCGGTGGTGTTCGCCGTAACGGTGGAGAGCGAACGTTCGATGTCGGCGGAGATCGCCTTGATCTGGTTTGCTGCATCGGCCGACGACGCGGCCAGCGAGGCCTGAACTTCGCGGGCGCTGCTCAGGATGGATGCAGCGGTGTTCGCACCGACGGCGGTGAGGGTGCGTTCGACGTCGATCGCCAGCGACTTGACGTGGTTGGTGGCCTCCGAGGAGGCGGTCGTGAGCGTGCTCTGTGCTTCGCGGGCGCCGGCCACGATCGAGTCGGCGGTCGCACTGCCGGCGGTGGTCAGGCTGCGCTCCATGTCGGCGGCGAGGCTGCGGACGTGGTTGGAGGCTTCCGACGAGGCCTCGATCAGCGAGCTCTGAACATTGCGGGTGCTGGCGAGGATGGACTCCGCGCTCGCGGTGCCGGCTGCAATCAGCGTGCGCTCGACGTCCGCGGCCAGCGTCCTGACCTGCTGCGACGCGTCGGTGGAGGCGGCGACCAGCGTGCTCTGCGCGGCGCGGGCGCCGGCGAGGACGGAGTCGGCCGTGGCGCTGCCGGCGGCGGTGAGGGTGCGTTCGATGTCCGCGGACAGCGACTGGATCTGGCTGGCGACCTCGGTGGAGGTGGCCACCAGCGTCGACTGCGCTTCACGCGCACCGCC
>JAQGKA010000208.1 GCA_028290355.1 Tardiphaga sp.
AAAAAGATTCTGCTCGCCCCCGCGATGAATCCGCTGATGTGGAACAACGCCGCGACCCGCCGCAACGTCGTGCAACTCGAACGCGACGGCGTCGCGATGGTCGGCCCCAATGCCGGCGAGATGGCCGAAGCGGGCGAAGCCGGCGTCGGCAGGATGGCCGAACCATTGGAGATAGCCGCTGCGGCAGAGGCGTTTCTGCGGCCGCCGCACGCGCGGCCGCTCGCCGGCAAGCGTGTGCTGATCACCGCCGGCCCGACCCACGAACCGATCGACCCCGTGCGCTACATCGCCAATCGCTCCTCGGGCAAGCAAGGCTTTGCGATTGCCGCCGCGGCGCAAGCCGCAGGCGCCGATGTGATTCTCGTTTCAGGTCCGGTCGACCTCGACGATCCCCGCGGCGTGATGGTGAAGCACGTCGAATCCGCGCGCAATATGCTGGCTGCCGTTAATGCCGTCTTGCCCGTCGATATCGCGATCTTCGCCGCCGCCGTCGCCGACTGGCGCGTGGTGAGCGAAGGCGCGCAGAAGCTGAAGAAGACCGGCGCCGGCATGCCGCCGCTGCAGCTCACCGAAAATCCCGACATTCTCGCGACGATCTCAAAACTTGCCGAGAATCGTCCGCCCTTGGTGATCGGATTCGCGGCCGAGACCGAGAATCTCCTCGACAATGCACGGGCAAAAATCGCGCGAAAGGGCTGCGACTGGATTGTCGCCAACGACGTTTCGCCGGCCACCGGTATCATGGGCGGCGACAGCAACACCGTGCATTTGCTGACGCGCAACGAAAGCGATATTGCCGTCGAGTCCTGGCCGGCGATGAGCAAGGAACAGGTCGCGACGTCACTCATCGCGCGCATCGCCGAACATCTAGAGAAAGAAAATTCATGAGCGCCGCCATCACCATCGACGTCCAGCAGCTGCCGCATGGCGCCGGCCTGGCGCTGCCGGCCTATCAGACCGCGCATGCTGCGGGTCTCGATCTGCTTGCCGCGGTTCCCGAGGACGCGCCGATGATTCTCGACGCCGGCAAATATGCCCTGGTACCGACGGCGCTGACCATCGCGCTGCCGCCAGGCTTTGAGGCGCAGGTGCGGCCGCGCTCCGGCCTCGCCGCCAAACATGGTGTCACCGTGCTCAACGCGCCCGGCACCATCGATGCGGATTATCGCGGCGAGATCGGCGTGCTGCTGATCAATCACGGCGCCGCGTCGTTCACGATCCGCCGCGGTGAACGCATCGCACAAATGGTCATCGCGCAGGTCGTGCGCGCGGAACTCGTCACCGTCGCGTCGCTGGGCGAGACCGGGCGCGGCGCCGGCGGCTTCGGCTCGACTGGCCGATAACGCACCCGCAGGCCGCGAAACCATCCGGGAAGGAATGTCGGGCGGCATTTTTTCACGATGCGCTTTGCGTTCACGGTCTGGACTCTTACCCGCCGACTCCCGAAGGGGATATTGTCAATCGATTCGCGAGCGGTGAGGGGCTGTTCGGGAAGGCGTGCGGTTTGGGGCGAATGATGTCAGACGTGATCGCGGCGATGCGTCGGACCTTGCTGTCGTGCACCTCACTGGTGCGCGATGGGCTCGTGGGATTCGGCGCGTCTGCAGTCTTGGCGACCTCCTCGGCGCGGGCTGCCGACCCCATCGTAGGCCAGGCGCTCGCCACCTTCTTCGATCTCGACCGCCAGGAGATCGCGGCGCTGACGCTGGCGCTGGCCGTGCTCGGCTTTTCCGTCGTCGCCACCATCCTGCTGATGCGAAATCGAATTCGCGCAGAAAAGACCGAAGCGCTGCTGCGCACCGAATTGCACGGCCTGCAGGTCGAGGCTGACCGCTTTCGCGCGCTGCTGTTCGCCGAGCCGCAGGTCCTGATCTCGTGGGCGGCCGGCGACAGCCGGCCGGAAATATCAGGCGACACCTCACTGGTGATGTCGCAGGATCCGCAGCACCATCAGCCGCAACGCATTCTTGCTTTCGGCACCTGGCTGCCGCCAGAGCCGGCGCTGCAGATGGATCACGCCGTCGATGCGCTGCTCGATGCTGGCGAAGGCTTCATTCTCAATCTGACCACATCGACCGGCCGCGCCATCGAGGCGATGGGCCGCGCCATCGGCGGCCAGGCCATCGTGCGAATCCGCGAACTCAGTGGCCTGCGCCGCGAACTCGCCGAGATGACGCTGCGCCACAAGGAACTGTCCGAAGAGACCGAGACGCTGCGCGGCTTCGCCGCCGCAGCGCCATGGCCGATCTGGGCAAAGCGCGCCGGCGGCGGACTGAGCTTTGCCAACGCCGCCTATGCGCGGGCGACCGAGGCCAACAGCGTTACCGACGCAATCGACCGCAACCTCGAACTGCTCGACAGCGACGACCGCGGCAATCTCGCGCGCGCGTTGAACGATAACCAGCCGTTCACCGCCCGCGTGCCGATCGTGATATCAGGCGAGCGCCGCATCTATGACGTTCACGCGCTCAACATCTCCGGCGGCAGCGCCGGCATGGCGATCGACGCCAGCGAAGCTTCCGCGCTGTCAGCCGCATTGGTGCGGATGGCAGAAGCGCACCGCCGCACCCTCGACCAACTGTCGTCCGGCGTCGCGGTGTTCGACGCGCAGCGGCGTCTCGCCTTCTATAACGATTCCTATCGTCGCCTGTGGGATCTCGACCGCGCCTTCCTCGACAACACGCCTGACGATTCCAGCGTGCTGGATCGCCTGCGCGCGGCGCGCAAATTGCCGGAGCAGCCGGATTTTCGTGCCTGGAAGGCCAAGCTGCACGAGGCCTACCGTGCCGTCGAGCCGGCGAAAGATGTCTGGTACCTGCCCGACGGCCGCGCGCTCGGCATCGTCACCACCCCCAATCCCGAGGGCGGCGTCACCTATCTGTTCGACGACGTCACCGAAAGCCTCGAACTGGCGCGGCGCTTCGACGGCCTGATCCGGGTCCAGCGCGAGACGCTCGATAACCTTGCCGAAGCCGTCGCGGTGTTCGGCAGCAACGGCCGCGCACAGCTATTCAACCCCGCCTTCGCGAAGATGTGGCGACTGTCCGACGAGGCGATGCAGGAGCATCCGCACATCGAGATGGTGGAATCCTGGTGCCGGCCGCTGTTCGACGATGCCGCGACCTGGCAGACGTTGCGCGGCGCCATCACCGGAATCGAAAACCGCGTCGCGGTGCCGCTGAAGCTGGAGCGCAAGGACGGCAGTGTGCTGGACTGCATGACGATGCCGCTGCCTGATGGCGCCACCATGCTGACGTTCCAGGACATTTCCGATGCCGAGAACGTCGAGCGCGCGCTGCGCGAACGTAACGAGGCGCTGGAAGCCGCCGACCAGATGAAGGTGGATTTCGTCCATCACGTTTCCTACGAACTGCGCTCGCCACTCACCACCATCATCGGCTTCGCACATCTGCTGAGCGATCCGGTCACCGGCCCGCTGATGCCGAAGCAGGCCGAATATCTCGAATACATCACCACCTCGACGGGCGCGCTGCTCGCGATCATCAACAACATCCTCGATCTCGCCACCATCGACGCCGGCGCGATGACGCTCAATCTCGGCCCGATCGACATCCGCAAAACTATCGATGACGCCGCCGAAGGCATTCAGGATCGCCTGGCGCGCGACCGCATCGCGCTGCAGATCGACGTCGATCCCTCGATCGGGAATTTCACCGGCGACGAACGCCGCGTCGTGCAGGTGCTGTATAATTTGCTCGCCAATGCCGTCGGCTTCTCACCGCAGGATGCCGCGATCACGCTGACCGCGCGGCGCTCCGAGCACAGCGTGATCTTCACCGTCACCGATCGCGGCCCCGGTATTCCGCCCGAGGTCAAGGACAAGGTGTTCGACTGGTTCGAAAGCCACGCCAACGGCTCGCGGCATCGCGGCGCCGGCCTCGGCCTGTCGCTGGTGCGCTCCTTCGTCGAACTGCACGGCGGCAAGGTGCGCGTCGATTCCGTGGTCGGCAAGGGCACCACCGTTACCTGCGACTTTCCGATCGACCAGACCGCGCACCGCAACGCCGCTGAATGAGCGAACCCACGACATTCGCGCTGGCGCTGGCGAACGAGACCGCCACCGCACAACTGATGGCCGACCTCGCTTTGCTGATTGGCCCCGGCGACGTCATCACACTCTCTGGCGATCTTGGCGCCGGCAAGACCGCCGCGGCGCGGGCGATGATCCGTTATCTCGCCAGCGACGACAGACTGGAAGTGCCGAGCCCTACCTTCACGCTGGCGCAAAGCTACGAGCTGCCGCCATTTCCGCTTGTCCATGCCGACCTCTACCGCATCAACGATCCCGAAGAACTTGAAGAAATCGGGCTGTCGCCGCTGCCGGAAGGCGCGGTCGTGCTGATCGAATGGCCGGAGCGCGCTGAAGGCGCCTTGCCCGCTGATCGTATCGACATCGCGCTCAGCCATCGCCCGGCACTCGGCTCGGTCGCACGCGCCGCCGAGATCACCGGCTATGGCAAGGCCGCAGCACAAGTTACCCGCCTGAAGGCGCTGCGCGAATTTCTCGATGGCGCGCGCTATCTCGACGCCAAGCGTCAACGCATGGCCGGCGACGCCTCGACGCGTTCCTATGCGCGACTGATCCGCGACGACGGCGTCTTCATCCTGATGAATGCGCCGCGACGGCCCGACGGCGTGGCGCTCTATAACGGCAAATCCTACAGCGCGGCGGTGCATCTGGCCGAAGACGTCAAACCCTTCGTCGCCATCGCCAACGGCCTGCGCGCGCACGGCATTTCCGCCCCGGCGATTCATCACGCCGATCTCGACGCCGGATTTCTGATCACCGAGGATTTCGGCACCGCGGGCTTTATCGAAGGTGATCCACCAGCGCCGATCGCGGAGCGTTATCAGGCCGCGACCGACATGCTGGCGGCACTGCACCGCGATCCCCTGCCGGAAACGCTACCGCTGCTGCCGCACGCCGGCTATTCCATTCCCACCTTCGACACCGAGGCCCTGCTGATCGAGGTCGGGCTGATGCCGGAATGGTATCTGCCGGATCGCGACGCGACGCCGACCGACGAAGTCCGCGCCGAGTTCGTTGCGATGTGGCGCGAGTTGCTGGCCAAGCCTGCCGCCGCGCCCAAGACCTGGGTGCTGCGCGATTTTCATTCGCCTAACCTGATCTGGCTCGACGCTCGCGAAGGCATCAAGAAAGTCGGCGTGATCGACTTTCAGGACACCGTGCTCGGCCCCGCGGCCTACGATCTGGTATCGCTGCTGCAGGACGCCCGTATCGACGTGCCCGAGCAACTCGAACTGGCGATGCTGACCCGCTACATCAAGGCGCGGCGCGGGGCCGATGCGAGCTTCGATGCCGCCGCTTTCGCGGAGCTGTATGCCATCATGTCGGCGCAACGAAATACACGATTGCTCGGCACCTTCGCGCGGCTGAACCGGCGCGACGGCAAGCCGCACTATCTCAAGCACCAGCCGCGGATCTGGACCTATCTGAACCGCTCGCTGGCGCATCCGACGCTGGCACCATTCCGGGACTGGTATGCGGCAAATGTGCCGCCGCCCGCGCCCGGCACAGCCCCTTTTACCGCTTGTTAGCTCTGTCGACCCTATTCTGACAGCAACGCCCTGCACATCGCGGGGGGGCCGCCGTGTTGGAAGAGGGAACAGCGATGGCGACGGAGCGACGCAAGGGCGAACGGATTGTGTTCGAGCGTGGCTATCCCGCGCATATGATGAGCATCGATGGCACCTGGCGCCGCGCCTGCATCATGGAAGATATTTCCGAGATCGGTGCCAAGCTGACTGTTGAGGGTTCCGTCGAGGGGCTTAACCTGAAAGAATTTTTCCTGTTGTTGTCATCGACCGGCCTCGCTTATCGCCGCTGCGAGTTGGCTTGGATCAATGGCGACCAGATCGGCGTCAATTTCCTGAAGCCGAACGACAAAAAGAAGAAGGCAGCGCGGCGTCCGGAGAATCAGGAGGCGGAAGCCTGAGAACGTGGGAAAGCCGCGACTGCGTCGCATCTCCGTCATATCAGCCCATTATGGCTTGATCGATTCATGCGCGCGCGCCCGCGCCGTGCTACACTCCCCGCAAGATTTTAGAGTCGTTTTGTCGAGACCGATTTCAACATGCCCGTGAAACCCAGCAAAGCCATGGTTCTCGCCGCCGGCCTCGGCCTGCGGATGCGGCCCCTGACCGACAACATGCCGAAGCCATTGGTGCAGGTCGCA
This sequence comes from Tardiphaga sp., assembly GCA_028290355.1. Classification (GTDB taxonomy): domain Bacteria; phylum Pseudomonadota; class Alphaproteobacteria; order Rhizobiales; family Xanthobacteraceae; genus Tardiphaga. Next base: position 6,219 of record JAQGKA010000208.1, read on the forward strand.
GGTTCCGCGCTGCTCGACCATGTGCTCGACAAGCTGGCCGAGGCCGGTGTCGATGAGGCCGTCGTCAACGTGCACTATCTGCCTGACCAGATCATCGATCACGTCGCCACCCGCGCACGACCGAAAGTCATCATCTCCGACGAACGCGATCAGGTGCTCGGCACCGGCGGCGCTGTGGTGAAGGCTTTGCCGCTGCTCGGCGCCGAGCCGTTCTTCCATCTCAACGCCGACACCATGTGGATCGACGGCGTTCGGCCGAATCTGGCGCGCCTCGCCGAAGCCTTCGATCCCGCTATGATGGATATCCTGCTGTTGATGGCGCCGACCGCCAACAGCATCGGCTATGCCGGGTGCGGCGACTACGCCATGCTGCCGGATGGCGCGCTGCGCCGCCGCAAGGAAAACCAGGTAGTACCGTTCGTCTATGCCGGCGTCGCCATCCTGTCGCCGGCGCTGTTCGCGGGCGCACCTGCGGGCGAGTTCTCGCTGACCAAACTGTTCGACAGCGCCAACGAGCAGGAACGGCTGTTCGGGCTGCGGATGGACGGCGTCTGGATGCATGTCGGCACGCCCGATGCGGTGCGCGCCGCGGAAGACGCCTTCCTCGCCAGCGTCGCCTGAAACTCGCGAAAGACTTCGACTCCCGCCGCCTTTCTGCCCATGCCATGATGCATCCTGTTCGCGAATCAGGATGCCCATGCGCGTATTCAGTGTTCCCCCTTCGGCGCCGTTTCTGCGCACACTCATTACCGCGCTGGTCGACGGCCAGCTCGTCGATGGGTTCAACGCGCGTATGCAGCCGGAGCGGCTGGCGCAGGCGACGCTGTATCTGCCGACCCGCCGCGCGGCTCGCTTGGCCCAGAGCATTTTTCTCGACGTGCTTGGCACCGAGGCTGTGCTACTGCCACGAATCTTTACACTTGAGGGCATTGATGAGGATGAAGTCGGTTTCGCGGAGGCCGAACACCTCGGCCCGGGCGAGCCGCTCGATCTTCCAGAAAAGCTTGGCGAGCTCGACCGGAGACTGACGCTCGCGCAGTTGGTCGCGGCATGGTCGAAGCAGCTAAAGCCCGAGAATCCGATGTCAGCGCCGTTGGTCGTCGGCGGACCCGCTTCAACGCTCGCCCTGGCTACTGATTTGGCGCGGCTGATGGACGACATGGTGACGCGCGGCGTCGACTTCAAATCCCTCGACGGGATTGTCCCAGATGCGGTCGATAAATATTGGCAACTCACCTTAGACTTCTTGAAGATCGCTAAGGAAGCCTGGCCGGCTCATCTAGAGCAGATCGGCAAGATAGAGCCTGCCACAAGGCGCGACAGATTGATCGACGCCGAGGCAAGGCGATTGGCAACGCAGGCAGGCGGCCCCGTCATCGCCGCGGGCTCGACCGGCTCGATGCCGGCGACGGCAAAATTTCTCCATGCCATCGCCAACCTGCCCAACGGCGCGGTGGTATTGCCGGGGCTCGATACCGATCTCGACCACGAAGCCTGGAAACTGATCGGGGGCAGCGAAGACAAGCAAGGCAAGGTGCTGACGCCGCCATCGTCGAATCATCCGCAATTTGCGCTGTATGGTTTGCTGGAGCGCTTTGGTATCAAGCGCAACGATGTCGAGCTGCTTGCCGAACCCTCGCCAAAAGGTCGCGAGATGCTGGCGTCGGAAACGATGCGGCCGTCGAACGCCACCGCGCAATGGCATCGCCGGCTTGCCGAGCCCGCCGTCGCGCAAAAGATTTCCGATGGCATGCAGAATCTTGCGGTCATCGCCGCGGCCAATCCGGAGATGGAGGCACTGGCCATCGCGGTGGCGATGCGCGAGGCACGCGAACAGAATATTTCGGCCGCGCTTGTGACGCCGGACCGCGCGCTGGCGCGACGGGTGATGGCGGCGCTCGGCCGCTGGAATCTGGAATTCGACGATTCCGGTGGTGACGCGCTGATGGACACGCCACAGGGAATTTTCGCGCGCTTGACCGCCGAAGCCGTGGCCGAAGGGCTGGAGCCCGCGACCTTGCTGGCGCTGCTGAAACATCCGCTGCTGCGGCTCGGCGCTGCGCCGGGCGCGTGGAAGGGCGCCATCGAAACGCTGGAGCTGGCGCTGCTGCGTGGCACGCGGCCAACCGCCGGCAGCCTCGGTCTTTCGCAGGATTTTGCGCGGTTTCGCGACGAACTGGCAAAACTGAATCGCCGGGAGATATCGACGCTGCATGCGGCAGAACCGCGGACAAAACTGACTGACGACAAACTCGTCGAGGTCGAGGCGTTGATCGCGAAACTGCGTGAAGCGCTGGCGCCGCTGGAAGGCAGCGATCGCTTCAAGCCACATGATTTTTCCGATCTCGCAAAGCGTCATCAGGACGCGATCAAGAATTTGACGCGCGACGACAAGGATCTGCCAATCGCCTTCGACGGCCATCAAGGGCAAGCGCTCGCATCCGCCTTCGACGAATTGCTCGGCGATAGCTCGGACGACAAGACTTCGCCCAGCGGGCTGATGGTGCCGCTCAGCGATTACGCTGAGGTATTCCATACCGCCTTCGGCGATCGCACCGTGCGACGTCCCGAAGTCGCCAATGCGCGGCTGCGGATCTACGGCCCGCTCGAGGCGCGGCTGACGCAATGTGACCGCGTGATTCTCGGCGGCCTCGTCGAAGGCATCTGGCCGCCTGCGCCGCGGATCGATCCGTGGCTCAGCCGCCCGATGCGGCATCAACTCGGCCTCGATCTGCCGGAGCGCCGCATCGGCCTCTCCGCGCACGATTTCGCGCAGTTGCTCGGCGCCGACGACGTCATTCTCAGCCACGCCGCAAAAGTCGGCGGCGCGCCGGCTGTCGCGTCGCGTTTTCTGCATCGCCTCGAAGCCGTCGCAGGCGAAGAGCGCTGGGACGCGGCGTTGGCCGCTGGCGAAAAATATATCCACTACGCGGAGGAACTCGATCGCCCGCACGACGTCACACCGATCGCGCAGCCGGCGCCGAAGCCGCCGCGCGCCGCGCGGCCGTTGAAACTATCCGTCACCGCGATCGAGGACTGGCTGCGTGATCCCTACACGATCTACGCAAAGTATATCCTGAAGCTGGCGCCGCTTGATCCCGTCGACATGCCGCTGTCGGCGGCCGACAGAGGCTCGGCGATCCATGATTCGCTCGGCGATTTCACGCAAGAACACAGCAAGACACTCCCCACCGATCCCGCACGCGTTCTGCGCCACATCGGCGAAAAGCATTTTGCGCCGCTGATGACACGCCCGGAAGCCCGCGCGCTGTGGTGGCCGCGCTTCCTGCGCATCGCGTCGTGGTTCGCGAACTGGGAGATCGAGCGCCGGCTCAATGTCGCGAGCATCGATGCCGAAGTGCGCGGCGAAATCGCGATTCCGCTCGACAGCGGCCGTACGTTTTATCTTTCCGCCCGCGCCGACCGCATCGAGCGCCGCACCGACCGCACTTTTGCGATTCTCGACTACAAGACCGGCCAACCGCCGACCGGCAAGCAGGTCCGCATGGGCCTGTCGCCGCAGCTGACGCTGGAAGCGGCGGTCCTGCGCGAGGGCGGCTTTGAAGGAATCCCAGCCAATTCGTCGGTCAGCGAGCTGATGTATGTCAGACTCAGCGGCAACAATCCGCCGGGCGAGCAGCGGCTGCTGGAACTGAAGCGCGACCGCAACGAGGAAGCGTTATTTCCCGATGAGGCCGCGGACGAAGCGCGCAGCAAGCTCGAAGCACTGATCCTGAAATTCGAGGACGAGACCACGCCCTACACTTCGCTCAATCTGTCGATGTGGTCGAACCGCTACGGCAGCTATGACGATCTGGCGCGGATCAAGGAATGGTCCGCGGCCGGCGGTGCCGGAGGCGAGTCATGAGCGCGCTACGCGAAATTCCGCCCGACGCGCGCTCGAAGCAGGCGCGGGCGTCAGACCCGACCTCGTCGGTGTTCGTGTCAGCCAATGCTGGCTCAGGCAAGACCTATGTGCTGGTCAACCGCGTGATCCGGCTGCTGCTCGACGGCGTGCCGCCCGAAAAGATTCTCTGCGTCACGTTCACAAAAGCCGCCGCCGCCAACATGGCGGAGCGCGTCTTCACCACGCTCGGGCACTGGGTCACGCTCGACGATGTCGCGCTGGATCTGGCGATCCGCAATGCCGGCATCGCGACACCCAGCCCAAAGCTGCGGATGCGGGCGCGCGAACTGTTCGCCTGCGCGCTGGAGACGCCGGGTGGATTGAAGGTGCAGACCATCCACGCGCTGTGCACGCGGCTGCTGCAGCAATTTCCGTTCGAGGCCAATGTGCCGGCGCGGTTCAGCGTGCTCGACGACCGCGACCAGAACGAGATGATGGAGCGCGCCTCCCTCGCCGTGCTGCTGCAGGCCGCTGCTGCACCGGACAGCGCCGAAGGCCGCGCACTGGCGATCGCCATGACATCAGCCGCCGACGTGACGTTCCGCGACGTGGTGCGCGAAGCCAGTTTGAGCCGCGACCAGTTCCTGGCCTGGACCGAACGCGCCGGCAGCGTCGAGGCGGCGATGGCGCAGCTCTCCAATGCTCTCGGCGTTGCGCCGAGCGATTCGACCGAGGCCGTCGAACTCGAAATCATCGATGGCCCGAATCTGCCACGCGAACGCTGGGAAGCCGCCATCGCAATTTTCGAGACCGGCACCAGCAACGACGAGAAGCAGGCGATTCGGCTGTGCGAGGCGCTGGCGCTCGATGGCAGCGCGCAGGTCGACGAATATCTCCGGGTGTTTTTCACCGACAAGATGGAGCCGCGCAAGGCGCTGGCGACCAAGAAGATCGCCGACTCCCGCCCCGATCTGGTCAACGCCCTGAAACGCGAATGCGACCGCGTCGCGCCGCTGCTGGAGCGCCGCCGTGCCGTGGCGATGCGCGATCGCACGCAATCCTTGCTCGTCATCGCCACCGGCGTCGCCGCGAACTACCGCCGCGAAAAGCAGGAACGCGGGCTGCTCGATTATGACGACCTGATCGACAAGACGCTGGAGATGCTGGAGCGGGTGTCGTCGAGCTGGGTGCACTACAAGCTCGACCGCGGCGTCGATCACGTGCTGATCGACGAGGCTCAGGACACCAGTCCGCGGCAGTGGGACATCGTCACGCATCTGATTTCCGAATTCACTTCCGGCGAAGGCGCGCGCGACGGCGTCAAGCGCACCATCTTCGCCGTCGGCGACGAGAAGCAGTCGATCTTCTCGTTCCAGGGCGCAGCTCCTCGCGAATTCGACCTGCGCCGCAAGTCGCTGCAGAGCCGGTTCGAGGATGCCGGGCAAAAATTCGATCCGGTGGCCTTCACCTATTCGTTCCGCTCGGGCAAGGCGATCCTGCAATCGGTCGATCACGTGTTTCGCGACGAGGCGATCTATCGCAGCATCCATGCCATCGAGAACGGCTATCCTATCCATGAGTCGCTGGCCGACGCCGGGCCGAGCCTGATCGACCTCTGGGAATTGCAACAGCCGGACGAACGGCAGGACATCGAAGGCTGGCAGGCACCGTTCGATGCGGTGTCGGAAACCAGTCCGGAAGTGCGCCTCGCGCAGCGCGTTCAGGCCGAGATCAAGACGCTGATCGCGGACAATACCCAGACCGGTGCGATCGGCCGGCGCCGGAACTTGCGCTATGGCGACGTGCTGGTGCTGGTGCGCCGCCGCGGCAAGGCGTTCAACGCCATCATCCAGGCGCTGAAGCACGCCAGCATTCCGGTCGCCGGCGCCGATCGCCTCAAACTCACCGAGCACATCGCGATCATCGACCTGATGCATCTCGCCGATGCGCTGCTGCTGCCGCAGGATGACCTCGCACTCGCGGTCGCGCTGAAGAGCCCGCTGTTCGGCCTCGACGATGACGACCTGTTCAAGCTGGCCTGGCAGCGCAAGGGAACGTTGCGTGCGGCGCTGGACGAAAACGCTGCGGATGATGAAAAGCTCAAGAGCGCATTGAAGCGCCTTGAAGATTGCGAACGCCTGGTCTCCACCGTTACACCATTCGCTTTCTATGCATGGCTGCTCGGCGGCGATGGCGGCCGCGCGCGGATTTTGCGGCGGCTCGGCCACGAGGCCAATGACGCGCTCGACGAATTCCTGGAACTGGCGCTCGGCTACGAGCAGAAGGCGCCCGCGTCGCTGCAGGGCTTTGTCGCGTGGCTGCGCGCGGCCGATACCGAGGTGAAGCGCGACATGGAAATCACCCGCGACGAAGTCCGCGTCATGACCGTGCACGGCGCCAAGGGGCTCGAAGCACCGGTCGTGTTCCTGGTCGATACCACTTCTTCACCGGCGGATACCCAGCGGCTCAACCTGATCCATCTGCCGCAGGGCAATGCCGCGCCGCATGCGCCGGGCGTCGTGGTCTGGGCCGGCAAGAAGGCCGACGATCCACCGGCAGTGGCCGATGCCCGGGCCGGCATGATCCGCGAGACCGAGGACGAATATCGCCGGCTGCTATACGTTGCAATGACGCGCGCGGCCGATCGGCTGATCGTCGGCGGTTGCATGCCCGGCAATCGCAACGAGGTGCGGCCGCTGTCGTGGTACGACCTGATCCTGAAGGGGCTCGAAGGCTCCGGCCTGCACATGCAGAACGTGCCGCCACCGGACGGCGTGGTGAAACGCTATTCGCGGCTGGAGGATGCGCAGCCGGAAGCAGGCGTTGCCGCGACGCCCGAAGCCACCACGCCGCTCGTCCTGCCGTCGTGGCTGCGCACGTCCCTGCCCGCCGAACCGCGCCGCGAAGGCTTTTTGCGTCCATCGGATCCGGCCGACGACGAGGCCCATGGCCTCAAGCCCGGCGAATCTCCCGAGTTGCGCGCCCGCGCCCTGCAGCGCGGCACGCTGGTGCATCGGCTGCTGCAATCGCTGCCGGACGTCGCTGCCGAGCGGCGAGGCGAGGCGGCAACGCGCTATCTCGCCCGCAATGCCGAGAAATGGACCGACGACGAACGCGCCGCCCTCGCCGCCCAGGTGCTGGCCTTGATCGAGGACACCCGCTTTGCCGCGCTGTTTGCGCCGGGCAGCCGCGCCGAGGTCTCGATCGTCGGTCGGCTGACACGGCGCGGCCAGCCCGTGCTGGTGTCTGGACAGATCGATCGGCTGGTGGTGACCCCGAGCGATGTCTGGATCGTCGATTACAAGACCAACCACGCCCCACCGCGTACCCCGGCCGAGGCGCCCTCGGCCTATGTTCGTCAGCTGGCGCTGTACCGTGCCGTGCTGGCCAAGCTTTATCCGGACCGGCCGATCCGCGCCGCGCTGCTCTGGACCGAAACCCCTGAAATGATGGAGCTTTCGCCCGATGCGCTGGACGCGCAGCTGGCCTCCATCATCTCGCTGTGAGCCACCTTGACCCGGCAGGGGCGCGTTCATAGGTTGGATGCATCATACCAGCTCGATTCTTCTGAGCGCTTTCCAGACAACCAGAACGAGGGACACCATGGCCGTAGGCAAGGTTTCAGACGCCGATTTCGATGCGGAAGTGCTCAAGGCGACCGGCCCTGTGGTTGTCGATTTCTGGGCCGAATGGTGCGGTCCCTGCCGCATGATCGGACCCGCACTGGACGAGATTTCCAGCGCGATGGGCGACAAGGTCACGATCCTGAAGCTCAACGTCGATGAAAATCCGAAGACCGCGTCGAAATACGGCGTGATGTCGATCCCGACCCTGATGATCTTCAAGGGTGGCGAAATGGCCTCGCGCCAGGTCGGTGCCGCGCCGAAGCAGAAGCTGCAGCAGTGGATCACCGCTGCGGTCTGATCGGGCTTCATTGAATGGTTTTGACGGCCGGTGACGATGTCGCCGGCCGTTTTATTTTGCGTTAGCGGATCCACCCCGTGGCCAGCGCACTCGCCCATTCCAGCCGCTGGTTCTGCCGCGCCAGCGCAGCCATGGCCTCGTGATCGTAAGGCACATGCCGGAAGGTCACCTGCCAGCTGCCGGAACGCCGTTCGAGAATGGCGTAGCAGGCGTCCGGCGTTCCGGTTTCCAGGGTGTGCGGAAACGGCGTGACGTCGCGATAGCCCGGACAGCCGGCGCTGCCGGGATTGACGATCATGCGCCCGTCGCGAAGTCTGACCGCGCGTGGAATGTGGCTGTGGGCGCAGAGGATCAGCGACTGCTCGATGCCTTTCGCCTTCTCCTCGATCGCCTCGATCGCGGCCATATGCACCACGCCGTCCGGCGTCACCGCTTCCAGCCAGTAGGCGTTGTCGTCCGACGGCGTCGCGTGACAGAGATAGACGCTGTCGCGGTAGATCGTGTTGAACGGCAGCGACCGCAACCAGTCCTTATGCACTGCGCCGAGTTGGCCGTGCGCCAGACGGTCGGACGGCCACATGTCCTCGAGCTTGTAATCGACGATATAACGGTCGTGATTGCCGCGCACATTGGTGGCATTGAGGCCCATCATGATATCGACGGTGCGCCGTGCATCGAGCGCACCGCTCGCCATGTCGCCGAGATTGACGATGTCGTCGATGCCCTGGGCGCGGACGTCGGCGAGAACAGCTTCAAGCGCAAGATAGTTGCCGTGCACATCGGCAATCGCAGCAAAGCGCATCGAATCTCCGGAGTGTTGGCTTAAGTCGGCGGCGTGCCGTTTTCAGCGAGGACATGGCCCGCGAGATAGAGTGAGCCGGTGATCAGAATACGCGGCGGCACCTCGTAGGCAAGCTTCGTCAGCGATTCCAGCGCCGCGGCAACACTCGCCGAGATCTCGACCCGCATGCCGAGACCTCGCGCGGCATCTGCCAGCACGTCCGGCGCCATCGCGCTGGCGCGATCCGGAACTTGCACCGCGATGATATGGCGCGTCAGGCCGGCGAAATTGGCGAGGAAGCCGGCGGCGTCCTTGTTGGCCATCATGCCGACGATCGCGACCAGCGGCCGCGACACCCGCTCCTCAAGATCGCCGAGCGCTGCCGCGACCACGCGGCCGCCATCGGCATTGTGGCCGCCGTCGAGCCAGATCTCGGAATTCTGCGGAGCGATCTCGACGAGCTTGCCCGATGTCAGCCGCTGCATCCGCGCCGGCCATTCCGCACGCGCCACGCCGGCCTCGTAGGCGGTTGCATCGATCTTGAACATGTCGAGCGCGCGCAATGTCGCAATTGCCAAGCCGGCATTGTCGAACTGATGGCGGCCGAACAGCCGCGGCGCGGCGAGGTCCATCAGCCCGCGGTCGTCCTGATACACCAGACGGCCGCGCTCGACATTGACGTGCCACTCCTGCCCCGTGGAATGCAGCGGCGCGAGCAGCTTGCGCGCCTGCTGCTCGATTACGGCGGTGGTCTCCGGCAATTGCTCGGCGACCATGACCGGCACTCGGCGCTTGATAATTCCGGCTTTTTCCGCAGCAATCTTGATCAGCGAATCGCCGAGAAAATCGGTGTGATCGATGCCGATCGGCGTGATGACGCAGGCGATGGGCGTATCGATGACATTGGTGGCGTCGAGCCGACCGCCGAGGCCGACTTCGAGCAGCACGACATCGGCCGGATGTTTGGCGAACAGAGTGAGCGCCGCCGCGGTCTCGATCTCGAACAGCGTGATCGGCTCGCCCTTGTTGACGCTTTCACAATGCGTCAGCGTTGCCAGCAACTCATCGTCACCTACCAACACGCCGCCAAGGCGAATGCTTTCGTTGATGCGAACAAGATGCGGCGAGGTGAAGACATGCACGCGCAACCCTGCGGCCTCCAGGATCGCGCGCAGATAGGCGATCGTCGAGCCTTTGCCATTGGTGCCGGCGACATGAATTACCGGCGGAAGTTGGCGCTCGGGATGATCGAGCTGCGTCAGCAACCGCTGCATGCGGTCCAGCGAAAGATCGATGGTTTTCGGATGCAGCGCCGACAGCCGGGTCAGCATGTCGGCGAGGGCTGCCGGCGATGACGCGGCGTATGCACTCACGCGTGCGCGGCCGGCACCGTGTCCGGGCTGGCGAGAATTTCGGCGGGAATGTCGATCGGCAGCGGCGCCGACCTCGATGCGACCGCGATCGCCGGCGATTTGGTCAGCAGCCGGCACAGCCGCGCCAATGTCGGCTTCAGATCGTGGCGATGCACCACCATGTCGATCATGCCGTGCTCTTTGAGATATTCGGCACGCTGAAAGCCTTCCGGCAGTTTTTCGCGAATGGTCTGCTCGATCACGCGGGCGCCGGCGAAGCCGATCAGCGCGCCGGGCTCGGCGATCTGCACGTCGCCAAGCATCGCATAGGACGCGGTGACGCCGCCGGTGGTCGGATTGGTCAGCACCACGATGTAGGGTTGCTTGGCCTCGCGCAGCATCTGCACGCCAACGGTGGTGCGCGGCAGCTGCATCAATGACAAAATGCCTTCCTGCATTCGCGCGCCGCCCGACGCCGCAAACACGATGAACGGCGATTTCTTTTCCACCGCCAGTTCGAGCCCGCGCACCAACGCTTCGCCGGCGGCCATGCCGAGCGAGCCGCCCATGAAATCGAAATCCTGCACCGCGACGACGACGCCGGCGCCTTCCAGCTTGCCGTAGCCGACCTTGACCGAGTCGTTCATGCCGGTCTTGGCGCGCGCATCCTTGATGCGATCGGCGTATTTGCGCTCATCGCGAAACTTCAGCGGGTCGGCAATCACTTCGGGCAGCGCCACGTCGAACCAGGTCTCGTTGTCGAAGATCGACTTCAGCCGCGCCACCGCGCCCATGCGCATGTGATAGTTCGAGCCGGGAATCACGAACTGGTTCTGTTCGACATCCTTGTAGAACACCAACTGCCCGGTATCGGGACACTTGATCCACAGATTCTCCGGGGTCTCGCGGCGCAGGATGCTGCGAATCTTCGGCCGGACGACGTTGGTAAGCCAGTTCATATTTTTCTCCGCGTCGCTGCTTTGGTGCGTCGCTCTCGTCTAGATATGGCGGCCCGGACCAAGCCCGGCAACCGCCGCCCGGGGCTATGCCCCGCAATTATGGCTTATTCTGCGGCCTGCCTGGCCCCGCGCACGCCTTGCGCCAGCGACGCCACGAGATCGACAACGGCGCTGACCGTCTTGCCGGTCGCCCGGCCCTCGGCGTCGAGCGAAGCCCGGAGCGCGTCGACCAGCGCCGAACCCACCACCGCGCCGTTGGCATGCTGCGCGATATCGTGCGCCGCTTCGGGCGTCCTGATGCCGAAGCCGACGCAGACCGGCAGGTTGGTGTGGCGCTTGATGCGGGCGACGGCGGCGCCGACCTCAGTCGAATCCGCGCTGCCGCTGCCGGTGATTCCGGTGATCGAGACGTAATAGACGAAGCCCGAGGTGTTCGCGAGCACCGCCGGCAACCGCTTGTCGTCGGTGGTCGGCGTCGCCAGCCGGATGAAATTCAGCCCCGCCTTCATCGCCGGCAGGCAAAGCTCGGCATCCTCTTCCGGCGGCAGATCGACGATGATCAGGCCATCGACCCCGGCGGCTTTCGCATCGACCAGGAACCGGTCGACACCGTAGATATAGATCGGATTGTAGTAGCCCATCAGCACCAGCGGCGTGACGTTGTCGCCGGCGCGAAACGCGCGAACCATCTTGAGCGTCTTCTTCAGCGTGGTGCCGGCCTTCAGCGCGCGCAGACCCGCGGCCTGGATCGCCGGGCCATCGGCCATCGGGTCGGTGAACGGCATGCCGATCTCGATGATGTCCGCGCCGGCCTTCGGCAGTGCCTTGATGATCTCGAGCGAAGTGGCGAGATCGGGATCGCCGGCCATCAGGAAGGTGACGAACGCCGCACGGCCTTCGGCTTTCAGTTCGGCAAAGCGGGTGTCGATGCGGGTGGTCATGATTTCGCTCCCCGCAGGATATCGGCCACCTGCGGAATATCCTTGTCGCCGCGGCCGGACAGATTGACCACCATCAGGTGATCCTTCGGCCGCTTCGGGGCCAGATCCATCACCTTGGCGATGGCGTGCGCCGGCTCCAGCGCCGGGATGATGCCTTCGAGCCGCGACAGCAATTGAAACGCGGCCAGCGCCTCGTCGTCGGTGGCGCTGAGATAGGTGACGCGGCCGGTCTCGTGCAGCCAGGAATGCTCCGGGCCGATGCCCGGATAATCCAGCCCCGCCGAGATCGAGTGCGCGTCCTGGATCTGACCGTCTTCGTCCATCAGCAGATAGGTTCGGTTACCGTGCAGCACGCCGGGGCGACCGCCGGCAATCGACGCCGCATGAAGATTCGTCAGACCGTGGCCCGCCGCCTCGACACCAAAGATTTCCACCGAGGGATCGTCCAGGAAAGGGTGAAACAGCCCCATCGCGTTGGAGCCGCCGCCGATACAGGCAACCAGTGAATCCGGCAGCCGGCCTTCGGCCTCCTGCATCTGGGCGCGGGTCTCGGTGCCGATGATCGACTGGAAATCGCGCACCATCATCGGATAGGGATGCGGCCCGGCAACGGTGCCAATGCAGTAGAAGGTGTTGTGCACGTTGGTGACCCAGTCGCGCAGCGCGTCGTTCATCGCATCCTTCAGGGTGCGCGAGCCGGACTGCACCGGGATCACCTTGGCGCCGAGCATCTCCATGCGGATCACATTGGGCTGCTGCCGTTCGACATCGACGGCGCCCATATATACGAAGCATTCGAGGCCAAAGCGCGCGCACAGCGTCGCCGTCGCCACGCCATGCTGGCCGGCGCCGGTCTCGGCGATGATGCGCTCCTTGCCCATGCGGCGCGCGACCATGATCTGGCCGAGCACATTGTTCACCTTGTGCGAGCCGGTGTGGTTCAGCTCTTCGCGCTTGAAGTAGATCTTTGCACCGCCGAGATGTTCCGTCAGCCGCTCGGCGAAATACAGCGGCGAGGGACGGCCGACGTAATCCTTCAGATAACCGTTCATCTCCGCCTGAAACGACGGGTCGGCCTTGGCATCGGCATAGGCCTTTTCCAGGTCGAGAATCAGCGGCATCAGCGTTTCCGCGACGAAGCGTCCGCCGAAAATGCCGAAATGCCCGGTTTCGTCTGGGCCGGATCGAAACGAATTGGGTAGCGCTGAATTCATCAGGTCATCAACTCTTCGGTTGCGCGCGCGGCGCGGATAAAGGTGCGGATCATCTCGGGATCCTTGACGCCCGGTGCGCTTTCGACGCCGGAGGAAATATCGACGCCGCCGGCGCGCGTGATGCGCAGCGCTTCCGCGACGTTGCTGACATTAAGGCCGCCGGAGACCATGAACGGCAGTTTCAGGTCGAGGCCTTCCAGCAGATGCCAGTCGAAGGCGGCACCGAGGCCGCCGGGACGCGTCGCATCTTTCGGCGGTTTGGCGTCGAACAGGATGCGATCGCAAACCGCCGCGTAGCCGGGCAGCGCCGCGAGATCGGCTTTCGCTTCGACCGCGATCGCCTTCATGACCGGCAGGCCGAATTTCTGCTTGATGTCGCGAATCCGCGCCACGGTTTCCTTGCCGTGCAATTGCAGGATCTGCGGCTGCAGCGCATCGATGCTGTTGGCGAGCAATGCGTCATCGGCATCGACCGACAGCGCCACCTTGACGGCGCGACCCTTGGCCTGTTTGCCCAATTCCCGCGCGAGGTCGAGACCGATATGTCGCGGCGACGGCGGAAAGAACACAAAACCCACCATATCGGCGCCAGCCGCCAGCGCCACGTCCAGAGTCTCTGGTGTGGACAGGCCGCAGATTTTGACGATCAGGGACATGCTCAAAAATGACCGCTGGCAAAAATGTGAGATGGTAAAGGTGGTGCGATAGGCCGGGTTCTACAACGTCGCGCCGGACTTGTCTCGCTCGGAGGCACCGTACCCGATCCCGGTCTGCATCGGCGCCGGGAGCCGTTGCGGGGCGTTTCGCGCGGCCGTGGCGGCATGAACGCGCAGATCGGCCAGTTCCGTGCGGGCCTGCCGCGCATCGGCCTCGTGCAGCCTTGCGGCGCGGCGCCAGTGGCGCTGCCTGAACCAGGTCGCCATGCCGCCGGCGACCACGCCCAGGATCGCCACCGCGATGATGACGACGAACAGCGGCAGGGTGATGCCGACGGAGGGGCTAGCTGTATTGAACGGGTCGAAAGACACCGTCACCAGATGCCGGTTGGCCACCGCAAAGACGATGAAAACGATCGCAAGCGGGATCAGCACCAGGCCTGAGAAAAATTTGCGCATCAACGTCTCTCGCGTGAAGGCGACGGGACCGGCTTTACGCGCTGGCTTCGGGCGCCCCGGCCTCGCGGTTCAGCCGCTCGCGCATTTCCTTGCCGGTCTTGAAAAACGGCACGCTCTTCTGATCGACCGGCACATGCGCGCCGGTGCGCGGATTGCGGCCCGCGCGCGCCGGGCGATGCTTCACTGAAAACGCACCGAAACCACGCAACTCGACACGGTCGCCCCGCGCCAGTGCCGCGACAATCTCATCGAGGATCGCGTTCACGATGTTCTCCACATCCCGCTGATAGAGGTGCGGGTTGTGCTCGGCGATGCGCTGAACGAGTTCGGATTTAATCATCGAGATGCTGGACTCTGTACGGGAAGATGCATTTCCGTGAAAAAGCCTTGAGCTGTCAAGACGCTAAATGATTTCGGGCCGCTTCGAAAATGCGTGACAAATGCCCGGAAAAGATATTGCGCCCTTCCCCGCAGTGCGGAAACGAATGCTCTCCACCGGACTTATGAGTTCAGTTCGAGCCCGCCGGACGCCACAGCGCCAGCATGCCATCGAGGCTTAGACGTTCCATCGCCTGCGCCACGCCGGCCTGCTCGACCTGCCGGGCGATTGCGCCCAGACCCAATGCATCAAGTGAGATCGACGCGGCCGCGCGCAGGAAGGTAAGGTCGCCGAACTTCGGCGCCAGCTTGAAATCGCGCACCGGCAGGTCGCTCTTGACCTTCTTCTCGGCAACCAACCACGCCACCGCGGTCTTCTCGTCGCCAAGCTGATCAATCAGCTTGAGATCGGCCGCCTGACGGCCGGTAAAGACGCGACCATCGGCGACCTTCTCCAGCAGCGCGTCATCCATGCCGCGACGGGTCTGCACCAGGCCGCGAAACCAGGCGTAGGAATCCTTCACCAGCGACTCCAGTGCGGCGCGGGCTTCCGGGCTGGTGGGCTCGAAGCCATTGGGAGCCGCCTTCAGCGGCGAGGATTTCACTTCTTCCATTTGCACACCAACGGTCTTCATCAGCCCGCTGAAATTCGGAAACTGGAACAGCACGCCGATCGAACCGACCAGTGAGCTCTGCTGCGCAACGATGTGGTCCGACGCCAGCGCGGCGATGTAGCCGCCAGAAGCGGCGAGCCCCTCAACCACCACGACCATCGGCTTCTTCGCCTTCAGCCGCACCAGCGCGTCGTAGAGCTGTTCGGAGCCGGCGGTGGTACCGCCCGGCGAATTGATATGCACGACCACCGCAGCGGCCGCCGACTTCTCCAGCCGCTCCAGCGCCTCGATGCGGTCGTTGTCGCTGCGGATCAGGCCGTCGATCTGGATGCGTGCGATCGCGCCCGAGGACGCCAGCACGGAGGAACCGGACCGTGTTGCCACCACGCCGACGATGACCACGGCCACAATCGCCACCAGCACGGCGGCCACGCGCCAGAAGGTCAGCTTGCGGCGTATCCTGCGGCGATCGACGATCACATCGGAATCAAGCGACATCGGAACTCTCCCGGAAGGCCTTGGTCATAACCGCAGATAATGGATCGCACGGTGTTGCGTGCGCAGCGTTGATTTCGCGTTACTGGATTACATCAATTGCGACGCAATATGAAGAAAGCAAGGTCAAAGCCCAGGCACCCCAACAAAAAGGGCCCCGGCAAAACCGGGGCCCCAATTGATCGCGACAGAAAGCCTGGCTCAGAAAGCGGTGGCTTACTTGTCGGTGCGCTGCTTGAGCGCGGTGCCGAGAATGTCGCCCAACGTCGCGCCCGAGTTCGAAGACCCGTACTGCTCGATGGCTTCCTTCTCTTCCGCGACTTCCAGGGCCTTGATCGAGACCTGGACCTTGCGGGCCTTCTTGTCGAACTGGATGACGCGAGCATCGACCTTTTCGCCGACGGCGAAACGCTCGGCGCGCTGATCTGAACGCTCACGCGCCAGCTCGGAACGCTTGATGAAGGTCGAGAAGTCGGTTCCAACGATCTGAACGTCGATACCGGATTCCTTCACTTCGAGCACTTCGCAAGTCACGACGGCGCCCTTCTTGACGTCGCCCGGCTCGGCGAACGGGTCGCCTTCCAGCTGCTTGACGCCGAGCGAGA
>JAQGKA010000229.1 GCA_028290355.1 Tardiphaga sp.
CGCTTCTGCTTGTTGGCGAGCATGCGCTGGAACAGCACCGGATGGCACCAGGCGGCATTGGAGCCGACCAGCACCAGCAGATCGGCCTCGTCGAGATCCTCGTAGCAGCCGGGCACGGTGTCGGCGCCGAAGGCGCGGCGATGGCCGGCCACCGACGAGGCCATGCAGAGCCGCGAATTGGTATCGACATTGGCGCTGCCGATGAATCCCTTCATCAGCTTGTTGGCAACGTAATAATCCTCGGTCAGCAACTGCCCGGACAGATAGAACGCCACGGAATCGGGGCCGTGCTCGGCAATGATCTGCCGGAAGCGATCCGCGACATGATCGAGTGCGGTGCTCCAGGCCACCTGCTGCATCGCGCCGGTGCTGCTGCGGATCATCGGATGCAGCAGCCGCTCGCTGAGACCCAGGGTCTCGCCGAGCGCGGAGCCCTTCGAGCACAGCCGTCCCAGATTGGCGGGATGCTCGGGATCGCCAGCGATCGCCGCACCGCCGCTGCCATCCGGCGTCGCCAGCACACCGCAGCCGACGCCGCAGTAGGGACATGTGGTGCGGGTGGTGCGCAAGGCGGGATCGACGGCGGTCATCACGCCGCCTCTGCGAGCGAGCGGCCGAACATCATGTCGGCGCGAATGCCATCAACCGGCGCCGCGCTGCGGATCAGTTCGAGATACCACAGCGCATCCTGGGTATCGCCGACCAGCACCGCGCCGGTGAGACGGCCACCCGCGATCACCAGCTTCTTGTAGGTGCCGCGGCGGACATCGTTCAGCAGGATCGTCTCGCTGCCTTCAGCCGCCATGAAATCACCGGCAGAGAACACACTGACGCCGGACACTTTCAGATTGGTCGCGAGCACGCTGCCGGTATAGGCCGCGGTGCTGCCGGCGAGATGCCGTGCCAGCACTTTCGCCTGTTCGTAAGCGGGTTCGACCAGGCCATAGCAGGTGCCGCGATGCTCGGCGCATTCGCCGAGCGCGAAGATATCTTCCGTGCCGGTGGTCATCTGGTCGTTGACGACGATGCCGCGATTGACCAGGACGCCGGCGTCCTTTGCCAACGAGATGTTGGGCCGAATGCCGGCGGCAAAGATCACCGCATCCGCATCGAGCGTGCGGCCATCGGCCAGTTCGACGCTCTCGACATGTGTCTCGCCGTGAATCCTTGCGGTGTTGGCGTTGAGCAAGATCTGGACGCCCTTGCGTTCGACCAGGGTCTTCAGCAGCGCGGCCGCGGCGGCATCGAGCTGTCGCTCCATCAAGCGATCCATCAGATGGATCAGCGTCACCGAGGCGCCGGCCTTGGCGAGGCCATAGGCCGCTTCGAGCCCGAGCAGGCCACCGCCGACCACGACGACGCGCTTCTTCTGCGCGGCGAGGTCAAGCAGCAGATCGACATCGCGGCTGTCGCGAAACGTATGCACGCCTGCGAGATCGCCGCCCGGCACCGGAAGCCGCAGCGCTGAAGATCCCGTGGCAATCACCAGTTTAGAGAACGCCACGCGCTTGCCATTGGCGATCCTGACCTCGCGCGCGACCATGTCGATCCCGGTCGCCATCGAGCCATATTTCAAGGTCACGCCGCGGTCTCGCCACCACGAGGCCGAACGCAACTCGATCTCTTCGGACGTCGCCTCGCCGGCCAGCACCGACGACAGCAGCACGCGGTTATAGGCCAGCCGCGGCTCGTCGCCGATCACGGCAATCGCGTAGCGGCCGAGGGCGCATTTGGCGAGTTCATCGACCAGCCGCGCTGCCGCCATTCCATTGCCAATAATCACCAGCGGCTCGCTCACGATAATTCCTTACTCGGCGGCTTGCGCGTTGTCGTAGGCCTCGGAAATCATGTAGCCGGACAGCGTGCCATAGGCCGCGGTCCAAGCTGCGGCGAGTTCGGGATTCCAAGCCTCGCCGAGTCCCTTTTCCAGCGTCCACAGCAGCGCAGCGCCGACGATGGGGTAGTGCGCGGCCTTGACGCCGTAGCCGACGTGCTTCTTCGCCAGCGCGCTGGCGGCGGGCAGCACTGTTTCGAGATTGGTGAGACCATTTACCACCACAGCCAGCGTCGCCATGAGCTTCTTGCGTTGCTCGGTCATGTCGTTCGGAAACATCGCCCGAACCGGCGGCGCAACCTCGAACAGTCGATCATAGAACAACACGGCAGCCTGTTCGGAGATCGGCGCCACTTTGGTGAAACTTTCTTGCACAAGTTTTATTTGCGTCGGATTCATTGCAACTCTCCTCCTGCTTGAAGATGAGCCTGTTGGTCGCCGGCCGCACACAATCGTTCAGTTGAACAATCGCGTACGGGCAAACGCTCTTACGCCGCCTCGACGAAACGATGCCGTTCGTAGAGGAATTCGAGCACGCGCTGGCGGCACTTCAGGTATTGCGCGTTTGTCGCCAGCTCGAGCCGCTTGCGTGGCCGCGCCAAGGGCACGTCGAGCACCTCGCCGATGGTCGCACTGGGGCCGTTGGTCATCATCACGATGCGATCCGACAGCAGCACGGCTTCATCGACGTCGTGGGTAATCATGACGATGGTGTTGCCGAGCTTCTGATGCAGCGCCATCACCGAGTCCTGCAGATGTGCGCGGGTCAGCGCGTCCAATGCGCCGAACGGCTCGTCGAGCAGAAGCACTTTCGGCTCCATCGCCAGCGCGCGGGCAATGCCGACACGCTGCTTCATGCCGCCGGAGATTTCCGACGGTCGCTTGTCCTTGGCGTGGGTCATCTGCACGAGGTTGAGATTGTGCATGATCCAGGCGTCGCGCTCCGCCCTGGTCTTGGATTTGGCGAACACCTTGTCGACGCCGAGCTGGACGTTTTGATACACGGTGAGCCACGGCAGCAGGCTGTGGTTCTGGAAAACCACCGCGCGATCCGGGCCCGGCGAATTGACCTCGCGGTCTTCCAGCAGCACGCAGCCGACCGATGCGGTGGTTAGGCCGGCGACGATGTTGAGCATCGTCGATTTGCCGCAGCCGGAATGGCCGATGATCGAGACGTATTCGCCCTTGCCGATGTTGAGGTTGATGTCCTTCAGCACCTCGGTGCTCGCGGCACCGCGGGTGAAGACCTTGTCGATGTGGTCGAGCTTCAGATATGGCTTCATGACATGATCCTTCAGTTCGCAGAGGTGCCGTGGGTGACGAGATGGCCGAGGCCGGCAATGGCGCGATCGAGCACAAAGCCGATGATGCCGACATAAAAGAGCGCCAGGATGATTTCGCTGATGTGCGATGAATTCCAGGCGTCCCAGATGAAGAAGCCGATGCCGACGCCGCCTATCAGCATTTCAGCGGCGATGATGGCCAGCCAGGACAGGCCGATGCCGATGCGCAGGCCGGTGAAGATGTAGGGCGCGGCCGAAGGGATCATCACCTTCCAGAAGAATTCCAGCGGATTGAGCTGCACGACTGCCGCGACGTTGCGGTAGTCCTGCGGGATGTTGCGGATGCCGACGGCAGTATTGATGATGATCGGCCAGATCGAGGTGATGAAGATCACGAAGATCGCGGAGGGCTGGCCGTCGCGGAACGCGGCGAGCGCCAGTGGCAGCCAGGCCAGCGGCGGGATCGTGCGCAGCACCTGGAAGATCGGATCGAGCCCGCGCATCGCCCAGACGGATTGTCCGACCAGCGTGCCCAAGGCCACGCCGGCCACGGCCGCAAGCGAGTAGCCGAACGCGACGCGCTGAAGGCTTGCGGACAAATGCCAGAACAGGCCCTTGTCGATGCCGCCATGATCGAAGAACGGATCGAAGATCAGTTCCTTGGTATCTTTGTAGACCTTGGACGGCGGCGGCAGGGTCGAACCTGCACGCCGGCACACCAGCTCCCAGAACACCATCAACAGCGTGACCACGATCAGCGGTGGGATGACGCGGACCGCGACCTCCTTGGCCGCCTTGGTGTATTTGTCGAGGCTCGGAGGCCGCTTCGGAGTGAGCGCGACGACCGGCGCCGGCGAATTTGCCAGCACCTTTGCGGGCTCAGTCTTGATGGCTTGCATGTTCATCGCAAATTTCTCCGTGATCAGATCATCGCACCCGCGCCCCGAGATCTCAGACCTCGACGCGCTTGATGGCGAGCGACTTCAGGTAAGCGGCGGGATTTTCCGGGTCGAACACCTTGCCGTCGAAGAAGGTCTCCTTGCCGCGCGACGTCGAGGCCGGAATGTCGGCCGCCGCGACGCCGAACGCCTTGGCGGCATCGCGCCAGATGTCCTCGCGATTGACCTTGTCGATCAGGGCCTTGGAATCGAAGCTGGCGTCGTATTTGCCCCAGCGGATGTCCTCGGTCATGAACCACAGGTCGTGGCTCTTGAACGGATAGGAGGCGTGGTCGGCCCAGTATTTCATGACATGCGGGCTGTTCTCGACCACCCGGCCGGTGCCGTAGTCGAACTTGCCCTTGGCGCGCTCGACGATGTCTTCGACCGGACAGTTGATCCACTGCCGCTTTCCCATGATGGCGGCAAGTTCGTCCTTGTTCTCCGGCTTGTCGGCCCACTGCTGCGCCTCCATCACCGCCATGGTGATGGCCTTGGCGGCGATCGGATTCTTGTCGACCCAGGATGCGCGCATGCCGAGCGACTTCTCCGGATGCTTGTTCCAGAGTTCGCCGGTGGTCAGCGCGGTGTAGCCGATCTTCTGGTTCACCAACTGGCTGTTCCATGGCTCGCCGACGCAGAACGTGTCCATGGTGCCGACCTTCATGTTGGCCACCATCTGCGGCGGCGGCA
Organism: Tardiphaga sp.; assembly: GCA_028290355.1. Classification (GTDB taxonomy): domain Bacteria; phylum Pseudomonadota; class Alphaproteobacteria; order Rhizobiales; family Xanthobacteraceae; genus Tardiphaga. The sequence continues at coordinate 4,749 of JAQGKA010000229.1, forward strand.
CCACGATGGTTTCGATGTCCTTGTCGGGATCGATGCCGCCGGCGGCCATCCAGTAGCGGATCCACAGGTCATGGGTGCCGCCCGGGAAGGTCATCGCAGCCTTGATCGACTTGCCCTCGGCCTTCTTCTTGTCGAGCGCCACCTTGAACGGCTTGGCGTCGAGCCCGACCTTGAGGTCGGCATATTCCTTGCCGATCGAGATGCACTGCCCATCAAGGTTGAGCCGCGCCAGGATGTACATCGGCGTGGGCTGGTTGTTCTGGGTCACCTTGCCGGCGGAGATCAGATACGGCATCGGCGTCAGGATATGCGCGCCATCGATGCCGTTGCCTTCGGAGCCGAGCACCAGATTGTCGCGCAGCGTGCCCCACGACGCCTGCTTCAGCACGTCGGTATCCGGCATGCCGTATTTGGCGAACATTCCCTTGTCCTTGGCGACGAACAGCGGGCCGGCGTCGCTCAGCGCGATGAAGCCGAGTTTTGCCCCTTTGACTTCGGGGCCTGCGCCCTGCGCGAAGGCGCCGGCGGGGAAATTCAGTTTGGCAGCGGCCAGCAGGGCCATGGTCCCGGCGCCGGCCTTGAGGATCTGGCGGCGGCTCAGCTTACGGGGCAATGTGGTCTCTGACTTCGTCATTGTCGCGATCGTCCTTTCAAGCCTCGTGGCCGGCATCGCCATCCCCGCCCGTTACGTCGCAGCGCGCTTCGAATCGGAAGGCGAAAGGACATAGCGGCGCGTCTGGGGGAGGCCCCCATGATGGCAGTGCGGCGGGTGATGGATGGTGACGGCTACAATGGCGTCGATAAGAACTATTCAAGGTTCATGCCACAACCGAACCGCATCGAAAGCTGATGGTTTACAGAAGCTTAGGCAATCGGCCGCCGACAAGAGCGCGCGGTCCAGCGCTCCG
>JAQGKA010000233.1 GCA_028290355.1 Tardiphaga sp.
GGCGGTGCCATCCGCGTCAAGCATCATGGCGTGCCGATCGACATCGCCAAGGCCGAGCCACGGCAGATTCTGGGCGTGCGCCGCCACACCATCGGCTATGTCAGCCAGTTCCTGCGTGCCGTGCCGCGTGTTGCGGCCATCGACGTGGTGGCGGAGCCGTTGCTCGCCAACGGCATGGCGCGACCGGAGGCGCAGGCCAAGGCAGGCGCACTGCTGCGGCGGCTCAACATTCCCGAGCGGCTGTGGAAGCTGCCGCCCTCGACCTTCTCCGGCGGCGAACAGCAGCGCGTCAACATCGCGCGCGGCTTCATCTCGAACCTGCCGATCCTGCTGCTGGATGAGCCGACAGCGTCGCTCGACGCCGCCAACCGCGCCGTGGTCGTCGAACTGGTTGCGCAGAAGAAGCGCGAAGGCGTCGCCATGGTTGCCATCGTGCATGACGACGATGTACGTGAGCTGATTGCCGACCGGCTGGTCGATGTGACATCGTTCGCCGCCGCTGCCTGAGAAAGAAGACGATGAAGATGACGCAAACAGACACCGTGATCGGGAACGCGAAAATCGTCCTGGCGGATCGTGTCATCGAGTGCGGCTGGATTGCATTTGCCAATGGCAAAATCGCCGAGTTCGGCGAAGGCGACGCGCCCCGTGGCGCCGAAGACGCCCGTGGTGACCTGATCATGCCCGGCCTGATCGAGTTGCACACCGATCATCTCGAGGCGCATTTCGTGCCGCGCCCGAAGGTGTTCTGGGATCCGGTCGCCGCCGTCGTCTCTTATGACGCGCAGCTCGCGACGTCGGGCATCACCACGGTGCTGGATTCGCTGCGGGTGTGGCGCGAGAAGGGCGCCGAGGAAGCCGACGGTCATGCCGGCCTGCTGGCCGATGCAATTGCGTCGGCGCGCGATGCCGACCTGCTGCGTGCCGATCACTTCCTGCATCTGCGCTGCGAGATTCCAATGCCGAGCGTGGTCGAAGAGGCCAAGGAAATGGTCGGCCGGCCCGATGTGCGGCTGATGTCGCTGATGGACCACACGCCGGGCCAGCGCCAGTTTCGCGACGAGGCCAAGCTGCGTGACTATTATCGCGGCAAGGGCGCCGGCAAGACCGACGCGCAGCTCGACGAATTGTTCGCGCAGCGTTTTGCCTACCAGAAGGCCTATGCCGCCAACAACCTGCGCGACATCGTGGCGCTGGCGCAGCAGCATAACATTCCGCTCGCCAGCCATGACGACACGACAGACGAAAACGTCACCGACGCGATCCGCGATCGCATCTCGGTGGCGGAATTTCCGACCACCATGGAAGCCGCGCGCGGCCTGCACGAGGCCGGCATCGGCATCCTGATGGGCGCGCCGAATGTGGTGCGCAACGGCTCGCATTCCGGCAACATCGCCGCGGTCGACCTCGCCCGCGAAGGCCTGCTGGATATCCTGTCGTCGGACTACATCCCGTCGAGTCTCTTGATGGCGGCGTTGCAACTGCCGGGTCGGGTGCCCACCATTGACCTGGCCACCGCGGTGCGCACCGTCACCAAGCGGCCGGCGGAAGCGGTTGGCCTGCCGGATCGCGGCGAGATCGCGGTGGGCAAGCGCGCCGACGTGATTCGTGTCCATGTCGCCCGCGATCTCCCGGTGGTGCGCAGTGTCTGGCGCGAAGGGCACCGCGTGGCATGACCGACACGGCGGCGACCTCCGAGTTGCGTGCAGCCAGGATCGGGCCGGGGCGGCTGGTGCTGATCGTCGGCCCGAGCGGCGCCGGCAAGGATACGCTGATCGGACTCGCACAGGCCGCCTGTGCCGGTGACGACAAAGTGGTGTTCGCGCGCCGCGTGGTGACGCGCGAACCGTCCGCCTTCGAGAACAATGAGCAGGTCACGCCCGAGGCCTTTGCGCTCGCGCTCGTGCGTGGCCAGTTTGCGGTCGACTGGGAAGCGCATGGTCTGCGCTACGCCCTGCTGCGCGGGATCGACGACGAGATTCGTGCCGGCCGCAGCGTCGTCGCCAACATCTCGCGTACCGTGATTGCTGCATTGCGCGCGGCCTATGCCGACGTGGTCGTGGTCTTGATCACTGCACCGCCAGATGTTCTTGCGGCACGACTTGCCGCGCGCGGCCGCGCCAGCGATGGCCCGATCGGTGAGCGGTTGCGCCGTAACGTCGATGGTGCCGCAGCCGATGTCACGATCAGCAACATCGGCTCCGCGGATGAACATGCGGACGAACTGATCCGGGTCATCAGGGGCCCATAGAGATTGCGCTGGTTGGCGCGTGGCGAACAGGAGAGCGGCAATGTCAGTCATCGCGACCGTGGATCAGCTCGAAACGCTGTATGGCCTGCCGAACGAATCCTCGACCGCGAAGGTCGCGGATTGGATCACGCCGCAATATCGCCGGTTGATCGAGGTGTCGCCCTTCGTGGCGCTGGCCACAAGCGGGCCTGAAGGCCTTGATTGCTCGCCGCGCGGTGACGTGCCGGGTTTCGTCCGCATTCACGATGACAAGACTCTGATGATGCCGGACCGCCGCGGCAACAATCGCGTCGACTCGCTGCGCAATATCGTGCGCGATCCGCGGACCGCGCTGCTGTTCATGATTCCGGGCGCCGGCACCACGCTGCGCATCAACGGGATGGCGCACCTGTCGGTCGATCCGGATTTGCTGGCGTCGTTCGAGATGGATGGCAAGCCGCCGCGCTCCGTGATCGTCATGACCGTCGGCGAGATCTATTTTCAGTGCGCCCGCGCCATCGTGCGGTCCGATCTGTGGAATCCGGACAAGCGGATCGACCCCGCGACGTTGCCGACACCTGGGCAAATCCTGGCCGAGATGAGCGACAGCCGGGTCGGCGGGCCGGAGTACGATCGGATCTGGCCGGAGCGGGCGCGGCAGTCTCTTTGGTAACCCGAGATGTGCGGACCGGGTCCGGCGCCGCGCTTCCTCTTACGTCCGAATCTGTAGACCCTTTATCTGAAGTATTTTGGGCTTGCCGGGTGTGCGAAACCCTGCCGTAGAAGCCGAATCGCAGTCCGGCACGCCAAAAACGCCATTTTTTCCGGCAAAATCTGTGCAGATCGCATTGAGTACGGGTTTTTTTCCAGAATTCGCAATAGTGTCTGGTTCACCGAATCACTGCAAACCAAGGGTGCAACATGGCCGACCAAATGACGAAATCGCAGCTCATCGAGAAGATCAATGAGTCGCACACCGAGCTTTCGAAGAAGGACATCAAGGGCGTTCTCGAGACTCTGGCCACCGTTGGCTACAAGGAACTCAAGAAGAACGGCGTGTTCCTGGTTCCCGGTTTCGCCAAGTTCGTCGTCATCAAGAAGCCCGCCACCAAGGCGCGCAAGGGCACCAACCCCTTCAACGGCGAGCCGATGGTGTTCAAGGCCAAGCCGGCCCGCAAGATCGTTCGCGCCCGTCCGGTCAAGGCCGCCAAGGACGCAGTCTGATCTGACCCGGCGGTTGCCGTCAGGCCACCGCAGCGACATTGAATTGAGAACGGCGCGGCATTCCCCGGAATGCCGCGCCGTTGTCGTTTGGGCGTCTTAGTCGATGCTGACGCCGCTGGCCTTGATCGGGGCGGCCCATTTGACGATCTCGCTTTGCACGAACTTCGCCAGATACTCCGGGGAGGTCTGGTCGTCCGGCGCAATCTTGAGGCCTGCGGCTTCGAGTTTTTCGCGCACGGCGGGAGTCTTCATGGCTTCGACGGTGGCATCGTGCAGCTTCTTCACGATCGCCTCGGGTGTGCCTTTCGGCAGGAAGAATGCGTTCCAGGTATAGGCATCGACGTCAAAACCCTGCTCGATTGCTGTCGGCACGTTCGGCAACGCCGGCGACCGCTGCTTCGACAGGATCGCAATCGGTTTCACCGTGTCGCCATCGATCTGGGCCTTGGCGGTGGTGATGATGTCGCAGAGGTAATCGACGCGGCCGCTCATCAGGTCCTGCATCGCCGGGTTGGCGCCCTTGTAGGGCACATGCATGATGTCGATCCCGGTCACTAGGTTCATCAGCGCGCAGCCGAGATGGATCGCCGAACCGGTCCCGGCCGAGGCGAACTGCATCTTCTCCTTGTTGGCCTTGGCGTAGGCGACGAATTCCTTCATGTCCTTGACCGGCAGGTCCTTGCGCGCCACCAGCACCAGCGGCGCCTCGATCACCAGCGCCACCGGGGCAAAGTCGGTCGCCGCGTTGTAGGCGGGCTTCCTGTACAGGGTCTGGTTCTGCGCATGGGTGCCGACGGTGCCTTGCAGGAAGGTGTAGCCATCGGGCTCGGCCTTGGCGACGCGGCTGGCGCCGTTCATGCCGCCGGCGCCGCCGACATTCTCAATGATGACGGGCTGGCCGAGAATTTCTCCCATCCGCTGTGCCATGAGCCTTGCCACGACGTCGTTGGGGCCGCCCGGCGCGAACGGATTGATCATGGTCACCGGCCGCGTCGGCCAGTCCGCGGCCTGGGCGGCGGAGGTCAGACCGAGGCAGGCGGCCACAAGCAGGGCGGTGCGAATACGCGACATGGTTTTCTTCCCTCTTTCGATATTGTTTTTGGTCGGCGGTAAATCGTGCTGGCTCAGACGAACGAGATCGCTTCCGCCATTTCCAGGATGCGGCGGATCTCGATCAGCGCGCGCTCGAGGTCTTCTTCGGTCGCCGGCGCGCCGAGGCAGAGCCGGATGCCGAGCTGTTCGGTCTGCATGCGCTGCAAGGCGCCCGGCGGCGCCAGCGTAATGCCGGCTTGCGCGGCCTGCGTCACCAGCGCGTTGAGCGTGCGCCCGGCTGGCAGCGGCAGCCAGATGTGGAAGCCGGGGGCGGTGGTGGACGGCGGCAGCCATTCCTTCAGCACGCGACGCACGATGGCGTCGCGCAGCGCCGCCTTCTCGCGCTTCAGCCGCGCCTGGCGGGCGAGGCCGCCATTATAGATCAGCCGCGCCACCACTTCGGCCATCAGCGGTACCGCCATCCAGCCGGTGGCGCGCACCGCATTGATCGAGCGATCGCGAAACGAATCCGGCGCGATCATCGCCGCAATCCGCAGCCCGGGCGCCAGGCATTTGGCAAAACTCAGCACATAGAAACTGCGCTCGGGGATCAGCGCGGAGACCGGCGGCAACGGCGGCGACAGCAGATAGGCGTAGGCGTCGTCCTCGACGAGGTAAGCATCGTGCTTGCGGACGATCTCGGCGATGGCCTGCCGCCGCTCCGGCGGCATGATGGCGCCGGTCGGCGTCTGCAAGGTCGGCATGCAATAGATCACGCGCGCGCCGGTCTCGGTGAAGGCGCGGTCGAGACTCTCCGGCACCAGGCCTTCGGTATCGGTGGCGACGCCGTGCAGGCGATAATTGTTCTGCACCGACAGCGCCAGCATGCCGGAATAGGTGAAGCTTTCGGTCAGCACGATGTCGCCGGGTGCCGCGATCATGCCGAGCGCAATCGACAGCGCGTGCTGGCCGCCATGGGTGATGAATATCTGTTCGGCGTCGGCGGTGACCCCCAGTGACGCCAGCCAGCTGACGATCGCTTCGCGATGCTGGCGCAGGCCCTGATGTGGCAGATAGCCGAGCAGGCTCCCCATTTCGCCGGCGGCGACGATCTCGCTGAGCGTCGAGGAGATCACTTCGTCCTCGCCGGTGTAGGGCGGCACGTTCAGCGCGAGGTTGATGGTGGCGTCTGAGGTGCCGAGCGCGTGGCGCTGTTCCGGCCGGCGGCGCTGCACGAAGGTGCCGCGTCCGACCTCGCCGGAAATCAGGCCGCGCTGTTCGGCCTCGGCATAGGCCTTCGATACGGTCCCGACACTAAGGCCGAGCCGCTGCGCCATGTCGCGCTGGGGCAATAGCCGCATGCCCGGCTTGACGCGGCCCGACGCGATGTCGGCGTCCAGCGCATGAACGAAAGCGAGGTAACGCGGTCCCAAAATCGGCGCGAGGGTTGGCACCCAATCGGTCATCTCGTCCCACCTGCATGGCCATTTCAGCCTGGCCGATCATTGTCATCGCAAAATAGTACAATTTTTAAATTGATGCAACATTTGATACACGATGTCGCAGCCAAGTCACCAGGGTCTGGTGTAAAAGTTCCGTTTTAATACTATGGTACCGTAAACTGGCGGGTTTCCCGCTGTTTTCAATCAATTAAGGTTGCTGCATTGCGAAAATTGAACCAATTCAATTGCACATATTAGGTATGATTGCCTCAGTTTGTGTTTGACAATTTCTCGGGGAGGCTCTTATCGTCCGGCCAAGATAGCGGGACAGCTCGAGAAGCCGTCGCATCAAAGGGAGCGCGCGTTGATCTACGAAATTCGTGTTTACGGAGCAGCTGAGGGCAAAGCCGACGCCATGCGCCGCCGCTTTCTGGACGTGGTTGTCACCAAGTTCTTCCCGCGTCACGGCATCGAGTTGCTTGGCGCCTTCACCGCACCGACCGAAGACGGTCGCCTCACTTACATGACCCGCTTCGCCGACGAGGACGCCCGCAAGAAAGCCTGGGCCTCGTTCGCCGCCGATCAGGAATGGGCCGCCGCCAAGGCCGCCAGCGAGACCGACGGTCCGCTGCTGAAGAGCCAGGTCGTCTCCATCCTGTCGCCGGCGGCGGCTAGCCTGCTGCTCAGCTAAGGGCCGACCATGAAGCCAGCGCCGTTCGAATATATCAGGCCCCACTCGCTCGCCGAGGCGTGCGAGTTGCTCGCCAATGACGAGGACGCCCGCGCCATCGCCGGTGGTCAGACTTTGGTTCCGATGCTGGCGATGCGTCTGGCCCGACCGGCGAAGCTGGTCGATATCATGCGCCTGCCGGAGCTTGCCGGCATTCGCCCGGAAGCCGGCGCGCTGGTCGTTGGCGCCACCACGCGGCAAGCCGTTGCCGAGCAGGATCCCCTGATCCGCGCCCAGGTGCCGATGCTGGCGCGGGTGCTGCCATGGGTCGGCCATCCGCCCACGCGCAATCGCGGCACCATCGGCGGTTCGATTGCCAATGCTGATCCGTCGGCTGAAATTCCGCTGGTGGCAGTGACGCTCGGTGCCGAAATCATGCTGGCGACGGTAGATGGCCCCAGCTCGATGCCCGCCGACGACTTCTTTATCGGCCCGATGCTGACCACGATGAATCCGGGCGAATGCGTCAGCGCCGTCAAATTTCCGGTCTGGGCGCACAAGCGCATTGGCGTCGGCTTCTTCGAGATCAGCGCGCGCAAATCGGATTTCGCTTTCGCAGCCGCAGTGGCGCAGGTTGCGCTCGACGATGACGGGCGATGCCTCGAAATCGTACTCGGCGTCGGTGGCGTCGGCGATCGCGCGCTGCGGCTCGATGTCTCATCGCTCGTTGGTACTAAACTTGATGCGAGCGCGGTCGCGGAAGCTGTCAACGCCGTTTCCGGCGATATGGAAGCCTCGACCGATCTGCACGCCAGCGCCGCCTATCGCCGCCGGGTCGCCATCACGCTGAGCAAGCGGGCGATCGAGCAGGCACGAACCGATGCGAGCGCACGCGCGCTGAAAGGAGCCGCGTGATGAAAGTCGAACTTCGCATCAATGGCGCAAGCCGAATTGCCGACGTCGAGCCGCGCAAGACGCTGCTCGACGCGCTGCGCGAAAATTTCCTGCTTAACGGCGCCCATGCCGGTTGCGAGCATGGCGTCTGCGGCGCCTGCACCGTCCTCCTTGACGGCGAACCGGTGCGCTCCTGCCTAATGTTCGCCGCGCAGGCCGACGGCTACGAGATCACCACCATCGAGGGCCTGGCGCCCGCGCCTGGCGAACTCAGCGTCATCCAGGACGCATTCTGCGAGACCCATGGCCTGCAGTGCGGCTATTGCACCCCAGGCATGATTTTGTCTGCGCATGCGCTGCTGCAACAGACGCACACGCCGAGCCGCGAAGACATCGTCGAGGCAATCTCCGGCAACATCTGCCGCTGCACCGGCTACGGCCAGATCGTCGAAGCCGTGCAGTTCGCTGCCAACCGGCTGCAGAAATCCAACATGCCGCATCCGCATCCGCATCACGTCCGGCACGGCCATCCCGGCGAGCATGACGCACCGGTCGAAGGCATCCTCGAAGCTGCCGAAGCCGATGCGCCTACGGAGTCCGCGAAATGAGCGCCGATCCATCCACCTTTCGTTTCGTCTCCACCAACCGTCGAGTGCGCGAGGACCGTCGCTTCGTCGCGGGGCAGGGCCGTTTCGTCGCCGACGTGCAACTCGAGGGCTTGCTGCATGTGGCGATCCTGCCGTCGCAGCATCCGGCCGCGCGCATCATCTCGATCGATGCCTCCGCCGCGCTGGCGATGCCGGGCGTGCATTATGTGCTGACCGGCGATGAACTCGCCGCCGCCACCGATCCTTTGATGAACGGCCTAGATACGCCAATGGTGCAGCGTCATCCGCTCGCTGTGGGCTTCACCCGCTATGCCGGCGAATGGGTCGCGGCCGTCGTTGCCGACACCCGCGCGCTGGCCGAAGACGCCACCGAAAAACTCCGCGTCGTCTATGAGCCGCTGCCCTTCGTCATCAAGCCCGAAGAGGCTTTGAAGCCGGAAAGCGCACCGGTTCACCCGAAGCACGGCTCCAACGTGCTGCTCGACCGCACCTTCGTCTGGGGCGAAGTCGACAAGCACTTTGCCGAAAGCCCGCGCCACCTCTCGTTCCGCGTCACCTGGGGGCGTAACTCCACCGTGCCGATCGAGACCTTCGGCGTCGCGGCGTCGTGGGATCCGTGGCGCGACATGCTCGATGTCTGGGCTTCGATCCAGATGCCGAAATACCCCGACCAGATCGCCCGTGCACTGCGGATTCCCGCCAACAATGTCCGCGTCCATCAGGATGTCGATGTTGGCGGCAGCTACGGCGTCAAGCGCGGCATCAAGCAGACCGTCCTCGTCGCGCATCTCGCCCGCCGCCTCGGCCGCCCAGTGCGCTTCATCGAGGACCGTCTTGAAAACATGCGCGGCGGCGACGCCCATGGCCCGGAACGCATCTTCGATGTCGAGGTCGCCTTCAACGATGACGGCATCGTCAAGTCGATGAAGATCCGCGCGCTGGACAATGCCGGCGCCTATGCCGGCCGCGCGCCGTTCCAGTTGGGCAAGCCGATCGGCGCCATCGTCGGTCCCTACAAGATCGAGAGCGTGCAGTACCGCGCGCAGTCGGTCACCACCAACAAGGCCGTGCAGGAAGCCGTCCGCGGCTTCGGCCAGGCGCCGACCAACTACGCCATCGAAACCGCGATCGACAAGGTCGC
>JAQGKA010000272.1 GCA_028290355.1 Tardiphaga sp.
CGGGTCAGGTCGTCGCCGCAGCGCCGCAGCACCTCCACCATCAGCTGCGCATTGCCGTAGCCATAGGTGTTGAAGTTCGAGTTCTTGTCGCCGTCGGGATAGTACTTCTCCATGAAGGCCAGGTAGCCCTTCATGCCGGCGTCGTCCTTCCATTGCGGGTCGGCCGGGTCCTTGCCGTAATTGGTCGAGATCAGGCCCTTGGAATTCTCCAGCCCTGCTGGCTGCAGCACCGCGCCGACCGAGGTGGCGTTGATGTCGACGATGTGCACCGGCTTCCAGCCGAGATCCGCCACCTTCTTGATCGCCTGCGCCGCGAACTTCGGCGTGGAGGCGCTGAACAGCAGGTCGGCGCCGGAGGATTTCAGCTTCACTATCTGGGAGTCGATGGTCGGGTCGGACAATTCGTAGGAGGCATCCGACACGATCATCGAAGCAGCCTTGTCGCCGAGCCCGGCCTTGATGCCGGTGAGGTAATCGCGGCCGAGGTCGTCGTTCTGCCACATGATGGCGATCTTCGCGTTGGGGTAGTTCGCCAGAATGTATTTGCCGTAGATGCGGCCTTCACTCTGGTAGTTCGGGTTGTAGCCCATGGTCCAGGGGAAGTTCTTCGGATCGGAGAAGCGCGTCGCGCCGGTGGCGGCGAACAGCTGCGGCACCTGTTTCTGGTTGAGATATTTTTGCACGGCGGCATTGGACGGCGTGCCGACGATCTGGAAGGTCAGCAGCACCTCGTCGGATTCCACCAGCTTGCGCACCTGCTCCACCGCCTTGGGCGGCGAATAGGTGTCGTCATATTGAATGAGGTTGATCTTGCGGCCGTTGATGCCGCCCTGCTCGTTGACCATCCTGAAATAGGCGGCCTGGGTCTTGCCGATCGAGGAATAGGCCGAGGCGGGGCCGGAGAACGGCACGGTCTGGCCGATCTTGATTTCGGTGTCGGTCGCGCCGGAATCGTATTTCTTCTGCGCGGAGGCCGACGTTGCCGATAGCGCAATCGCCAGCGTCGACGCGGCGAACAGATGAAGAAGCGGAGTTCTCATGTCGTTGCCTTCCCTGATGTTGTGTCGATCGACGGTCATTCCGTTGCCGGACGCCATCGTTATCGGGGATACTGGATCAACCCATCCGGCAAGGCAATGCCGCCAAATGGCTAGGTTTTAAGCGAGCCAGAGCACGGCCAGCGCCAGCGCGGCCGGCACCGCCTGCACGAACAGGATCTTGCGGCTGACGGTGACGGCACCATAGACGCCGGCGATGATGACGCAGAGCAGGAAGAATGCCTTGATCTGGAAGGCAAAGGCCGGGGCCGAATGCAGCAGGCCCCAGATCAGGCCGGCGGCGAGGAAGCCGTTATAGAGTCCCTGATTGGCGGCGAGCACGGCGGTGATTTCCGCCTTCTCCGGCGTATTGCCGAAGGTCTTCAGGCCGCGCGGCTTCGTCCAGAGAAACATCTCCAGCACCAGGAAGTAGATGTGCAGCGCTGCGACCAGCGCGACCAGGATATTGCCGACGATAGTCATGTGATGTCCCCCCAGACACGCCTCGGTGAACGGTTATAGTAGCACGCCACCCGGAACAATGGGGGGCGGACAACGAACACAGGGACAAGCGCGCATGAGCGGCCATATCGATCCGACCAAGGAGGTTTTCGCCCGGTTTCGCGACAACAACCGCGAAGGGCCGATCCACATGCTCAATCTGGTGCGCCTGCGCGACCGCGCCGCCTATCCGGACGGCCGCGAGGCGAGTGGCGCGGAAGCTTACGCCGCTTATGGCCGCGAGAGTGGCCCCGTGTTCACGCGGCTTGGCGGCAAGGTGGTGTGGCAGGGCCGTTTCGAACTGATGCTGATCGGACCGGGCGACGAGCATTGGGACCATTGCTTCATCGCCGAATATCCCAGCGTTGCCGCCTTCGTCGAGATGATCCGCGATCCCGTCTATCGCGAAGCGGTCAAGCACCGGCAGGCGGCCGTGCTGGACTCGCGGCTGATCCGGACGGCGCCGCTGGCGGCGGGAAAGACCTTCGGGGAAATTCCGGAATAGGACGTCGGATGACGATGTCCGAAAACCGCGAGACAGGCGCGGCCCGTTAAGCGATCATCGCGCCATGGATATGGATCGCATCGCCTGCTACCGGGCCATTGAAACCCGCGACGCCCGCTTCGACGGGCGGCTGTTCGTGGGCGTTAAGACCACCGGCATCTATTGCCGTCCGATCTGTCCGGCACGCACGCCGAAATTCGAGAACGTCTCGTTCTATCCCTCGGCTGCAGCAGCGCAGGAGGCCGGCTTCCGCCCCTGCTTGCGCTGCCGGCCGGAAACGTCGCCCGATCTGGCGTTCTGGCGCGGCACCTCCAACACGGTGTCGCGTGCGCTGGCCCTGATCGAGGCCGGCGGTCTCGACGAGGCCGACGTCGAAACGCTGGCCGACAAGCTCGGCGTCGGCGCGCGGCAATTGCGGCGGCTGTTCCGCCAGCATGTGGGCGCGTCGCCGGTCGCGGTGGCACAGACGCGCCGGGTGCTGCTCGCCAAGCAACTGATCCACGAGACCACCTTGCCGATGGCCGAGGTGGCGCTGGCGGCGGGTTTCAACAGCATTCGCCGCTTCAACGAAACCTTTCAGCAATTGTTCGCGCGGACGCCGGCGTCGCTGCGGCGGATTCACGAACGCGGCAAGCGTGAGGCGGGCGCGCTGTCCGTTCGTCTTGCCTATCGGCCGCCTTATGACTGGGACGCCATGCTGTCGTTCCTCGCGGCACGGGCGATTCCCGGCGTCGAGATCGTCGCCGACAACACCTATCGTCGCAGCATTGCGATTGGCGACGTCTGCGGCACGCTCAGCGTCGCACCCGCTGCCAACAACCGGCTTCGGGTCGACGTGCGCTTTGCCAATGTCGCGGCGTTGCCGAACATCATCGCCCGCGTGCGCCGCGTGTTCGATCTTGCCGCCGATCCCGATACGATCGGCGCGCATCTCGCGCTCGATCCGGTGCTGGCGCCGCTGGTCGCGGCACGGCCGGGGCTGCGCGTGCCCGGCGCGTGGGACGGCTTCGAACTCGCGGTGCGCGCCATCTTCGGCCAGCAGATCACGGTGCCGGCCGCGACCAAATTGCTCGGCAAGCTGGTGGCCGCGCACGGCACGATACTTTCCGATGACATCCGCAGCATCGATGGTCTCACACATGTATTCCCGATGCCGGCCCGCCTCGCCGGCATCGATCTCAACATGAACATGCCAAAAGCCCGCGCGCTGGCGGTCACCTCGCTGGCACGCGCCATCGTCGTCGATCCCGCGATTTTCAGCCCCGGTGCCAGCCTGGAGCAGGCGATCGCGAAGCTGCGCGCGTTGCCGGGCATCGGCGAATGGACCGCGCAGTACATCGCGATGCGCGAGCTGCGCGAACCCGACGCGTTTCCCGCCGCCGATATCGGATTGATGCGTGCGATGGCGGTCGACGGCAAGCGGCCGACGCCCGCGCAACTGCTCGCGCATGCCGAGCAATGGCGGCCGTGGCGTGCCTATGCCGCGCTGCATCTGTGGGCTTCGGATATCCAGCAACCTGTTGCGAAGGGGAGGGCCGATCATGCCCGCGAAGCCGCCTGAGACATTTCATCTCGACCGGTTCACGACGCCGATCGGCACCGCGCTGCTCGTCACCGACGCCGACGGCGTGCTCCGCGCGCTCGACTGGTCCGATTATGAGCCGCGGATGCGGACGCTGCTGCGCCAGCAATATGGCGCGCTCGATCTCAAAACGGGCCGCGCGCCGGAAGCGCTGCGACAGGCGCTTGCGGATTACTTTGCCGGCGATGTCGATCGCCTCGACGCCATCGCCTGGCGTCTGGCCGGCACAACCTTCCAGCGCAATGTCTGGACCGCGCTCAAGACCATTCCGGCCGGCACCACGACCACTTATGGCGCGCTTGCGCAGCAGCTCGATGTGCCGAAGGCGGTGCGTGCCGTCGGCCATGCCAACGGCTCCAATCCGATCAGCGTGGTGCTGCCCTGTCATCGTGTCGTCGGCGCCAATGGCTCACTGACAGGTTACGGTGGTGGGCTCGAACGCAAGCAATGGCTGCTCGCGCACGAAGGCGTCGCGCTCAATCTGGCTTCGAAGACGCCGTCGATCGCCGCCTAGTTTTCACGCGCGGACACGTCAGGTCCGAAAGCCGCCAGACGCATGTCCGCGATGCATCTAGCGTCTCCCGCACACACATGGAGACGATCAATGACCGATGCAGACATTCAGGATTTCGTGACGCGCTTTGCGGCGGCGTGGGCGGCGCGCGATGGCGAAGCCTTTCTCAAGCTGTGGCATCCCGACGGGACGCTGCACACGCCGCTGGTGGGACGGCCGGTCGCCGGCAACGAACTCGCGCGGCTGATGGAGGTGCAGAAGGAGGCCGCGCCGGATTTCGTCTGGCAGTTGCTGGACTGGACCTCGCGCGGCGATGTGGTGATCATCGAGTGGCAGACCACCCGCATCATCAACGGCGCGCGGCTCGACTGGCGCGGCGTCGACAAGTTCCGCATCAGGGACGGCCGGATCGCCGAGGAGTGCGTCTACACCGACACCGCGCCGCTGCGCGCGGCACGCTCAGGCACGGCGCTGGAACCGATCACAAAGTTTTAGCTGTTTGAATCAGAGGTCGTCATGCCCGGGCTTGTCCCGGGCATCCACGTCTTGAGAATTGCTGCCCGCGAACAGCTAACTCACGCCGCCGGCTTCTCCGCGGCATCGCCATTGGCGAGCAGGTGGATCAGCGCGCGCTTGATCGCGGCCTGCCGGGTCGGCGCGTTGATCTGCGCGCCCAGGAGATCGGTGACGTAGAACACGTCGCGGGCGCGCTCGCCGAAGGTCGCCACATGGGCGGAGGCGATGTTGAGGTTGAGCTTCGAGATCGCGGTGGTGAGCTGATACAGCAGGCCCGGCCGGTCGAGGCCGGAGACCTCGATCACGGTGTAGCGGTCCGACCAGTTGTTGTTCAGCGTCACTTCCGGTTCGACCACGAACGGCCGCAGCTTGCCCCTGCCCGCGGCGCGCTTCGCCACGGCTTCCGGCAGCCGCAGCTTGCCTTCCAGCACATCCTCGATCATGTCGCCGATCCGCGTGGCGCGGCGGGCTTCGTCGTCGTCGCGGTCGTACTCCCGCGTGATCGCGATGGTGTCGAGCGCGCGGCCGTCGGTGGTGGTGTAGATCTGCGCATCGACGATGTTGGCGCCGGCCGACGCGCAGGCGCCGGCGATGATCGACAGCAGCCAGGGATGATCGACGGCGAGGATCGTCAGTTCGGTGACGCCGCGGGCCTCGTCGAAGCCGACATTGATCGCCAGCTTGTGGCCGGCGTCCTCGCTAGCGCGCAGGAAGCGGGCGTGGCGGATCTTGCGGGCGAGTTCGACCTTGAGCCAGTACGCCGGATAGTGCCGCGAAATATAGGCGTTGAGTTCCGGCTCCGGCCATTCGGTGAAGGCATTGCGGAATTCGGCCTGGGCCACGGCGATGCGCTGCGCGCGGTTGACCTCGGAGAAGCCGCCGGTCAGCACCGGCTCGGTCTCGTAATACAGCGTGCGCAGCAGCTGCGCCTTCCAGCCGTTCCAGACGCCGGGGCCGACGCCACGGATGTCGGCGGTGGTCAGGATGGTCAGGAGCTTCATCTGCTCGACCGACTGCACCACGGCGGCGAAGTTCTCGATGGTCTTGGAGTCCGAGAGGTCGCGCGACTGCGCCACCGTGGACATGGTCAGATGCTCCTCGATCAGCCAGGCGATCAGCTCGGTATCGGCGGCGTTGAAGCCGAGCCGTGGACACAGCCGCCGCGCCACCTTGGCGCCGGCGATCGAATGATCCTCGGGCGTGCCCTTGGCGATGTCGTGCAGCAGCACCGTGATGTAGATCACCGCGCGATGTTCCGGCTGGATCTTGCGCATCAGGTCGCTGGCGACGACGAACTCCTCATTGCCGCCGCGTTCGATCTCCTGCAGGAAGCCGACGCAGCGCAGCAGATGCTCGTCCACGGTGTAGTGGTGATACATGTTGAACTGCATCATCGAGACGATGCGGCCGAACGAGCGGATGAAATGGCCGAGCACGCCGGTCTCGTTCAT
>JAQGKA010000283.1 GCA_028290355.1 Tardiphaga sp.
CCGTCCCGCAATCGGAGCCACCTCTTGCCGTGCCTGCTGAATAACGCTTTTTCCTTCCGCGGGTGGCGCGTTCGCGCCATCCGCAGCAGGTTCGCATCGTGACTGAAACCGTTGCTGCCATTGTCGCTGCGCATCGCGCCGGCACCCTGACGCCCGCCCAGACCGTGGCGCGGAGCTATCAGCGAATCCGTGACTACAACGACACCGCGATCTTCATCACTTTGCGCGACGAGGCGGCGGCTATCGCCGAGGCCGAAGCGCTGAGCGCCAGGGGCGCGTCGTTGCTGCCGCTGTACGGCGTACCGGTGGCAGTGAAGGACAATATCGACGTCGCCGGCCTGCCAACCACCGCCGCCTGCCCGGCCTTTGCCTATACCGCGACCCGAGACGCCAGCGCGGTGGCGCGGCTGCGCGCAGCCGGCGCCATCGTCATCGGCAAAACCAATCTCGACCAGTTCGCCACCGGCCTTGTCGGCGTGCGCTCGCCCTACGGCATTCCGAAGAATGCGATACGCGACGACCTGATCCCGGGCGGCTCAAGTTCGGGCTCCGCCGTCGCGGTCTCCGCCGGCCTGGTGCCGCTGTCGCTCGGCACCGACACCGCCGGCTCCGGCCGGGTGCCGGCGATGCTCAACAACATCGTCGGGCTGAAGCCGAGCCTCGGCCTGATCCCGACCGCCGGCGTCGTGCCGGCCTGCCGTACGCTCGACTGCGTCTCGATCTTTTCGCTCACCGTCGATGACGCCGTGGCCGCGCTCGGCGTCATGGGCGGCTATGACGCGCACGACCCGTATTCGAAAAAGCGGCCGCTGGCGGCGCTGACGGAATTTCCGAAGGGGCTGCGGCTCGGCGTGCCCCGCAACGGCCAGTTGATCTTCTTCGGCGACACGGTTTCCGAAAAAGCCTATGGCGACGCGCTGAAGCGCTGGACATCGCTCGGCGCCACGCTGGTCGAGTTCGATCTCGAGCCGTTCTACGAGACCGCGCGGCTGCTCTATGACGGACCATGGGTGGCGGAACGCTATCTCGTCATCCGCAACCTGCTGGCCTCGGCGCCCGATGCGATCCATCCGGTTACCCGCGAGATCACATTGGCCGGCGCGCGGATCAGCGCCGCCGACACCTTTGCTGCGCTGTACCAGTTGCAGGATCTCAAGCGCACCGCGGAGCAGGCGTTTGAAGCGATCGACGCGCTGGTGCTGCCGACGGCGCCGACGGCGTACACGACGGCGCAGGTGCTGGCCAATCCGGTCGAACTCAACAGCCGGCTCGGCACCTACACCAATTTCGTCAACCTGCTCGATCTCTGCGGCCTGGCTTTGCCCGCCGCGATGCGCGCCGACGGCATTCCGTTCGGCATCACCCTGCTGGCGCCGGCCGGCCATGATGCGCAACTCGCCAGCATCGGCCGCGCGTTCCATGCCGATACCAAACTCACCATGGGCAGCAAGGCGCTGCCGCAGCCCCCGCTCGCCGCCTTGCCCACGCCAAGTGCCGACGAGATCGCGATCGCCGTGGTCGGCGCGCATCTGTCGGGCATGGCGTTGAACGGCGAATTGCTGGCGCTCGGCGCCAGGCTGCTCAAGGCCGCCACCACCGCGCCGGACTACAAGTTCTACGCGCTGAACGGCACGTCGCCCGCAAAACCGGGACTGTTGCGCGTCGCAGCCGGCGCCGGATCGGCGATTGCGGTCGAAGTCTGGGCGCTGTCGGCGGCGGCGTTCGGCAATTTCGTCGCGGCGATTCCCTCGCCGCTGTCGATCGGCACGCTGCAGCTGGCGGATGGATCGAACGTGAAAGGCTTTCTGGTGGAAGCCACCGCCATTGACGGCGCGCGCGACATCTCAAGCTTCGGCGGCTGGCGCGCTTTTGCGGCGGAGAAGTAGTGAGCCTGTAGCCCGGATGGAGCGAAGCGAAATCCGGGCTACGCAAAAACTCACGCCGCCCGAATGTTTTCCATGAAGCGGTCGAGTTCGGCGCGCAACCGGGTGCTTTCACTCGACAGCGTCTGCGCCGAGTTCAGCACCTGCCCGGAGGCCACGCCGGTCTCGGTGGCACCGCGGTTGACCTCGGTGATGTCGCCGGCGACCTGCTGGGTGCCGTGGGCGACGCGCTGAACGTTCTGCGCGATCTCTTTCGTCGCCGCACTCTGCTGTTCGACCGCACTGGCGATCTCCGAGGCGATGCCGGAAATCTGGCCGATGGTGCTGCCTATCTGCTTGATCGCGGAGACCGATTCCTGCGTAGCGCTCTGCATCCCGGCAATTTGCGTCGAGATCTCGTCGGTGGCCTTCGCGGTCTGGCTCGCCAGCGATTTCACTTCCGCCGCCACCACGGCAAAACCGCGCCCGGCGTCGCCGGCGCGTGCCGCTTCGATGGTCGCGTTCAACGCCAGCAGGTTGGTCTGTTCGGCAATCGCCGTGATCAGATCGACCACGTCGCCGATCCGCTGCGCCGCGCGCGACAATTCGCCGATCCGCGCGTCGGTCTGCTGGGCCTGCAGCACCGCGCTGTCGGCGATCTTGCTGGACGTCTGCACCTGGCGGCCAATCTCGCTCACCGACAACGACAATTCCTCGGTGGCGGTGGCCACCGACTGCATGTTCGACGAGGCTTCTTCCGACGCCCCGGCGACGCGACCGGACAGGCCCTCGGTGGTTTCCGCGGTGCGGGTCAGAGTCGAGGCCGCGGTCTCCAGTTGCTCCGCCGACGACGACACATTGGAGACGATGGCGCCGACCGCGGATTCGAAATCGTCGGCGAAGCGGATCAGTTCGGCGCGGCGCGCGGCGCCGGCGGACCTGTTCTGCTCGTCATGCGCGGCAGCATCGCGTTCGGCCTTGGCAACGGCCTGCACCTTGAACTCTTCCACGGCGGCGGCCATCTCGCCGAGTTCGTCGCGGCGGCCGAGGCCCGGCAGCACCACGTTGAAATCGCCGGCGGCAAGCTTGCGCATCGCCGCGCACATCGCCGTCATCGGCTTCGAGATGCTCCTGCCCAGCAATCCCGCCAGCAAGGCGCCGATCACGAAGCCACCAAGTCCCAACATCGCCACCAGGCGTTCGATCTCGTGGATCGTCGTATCGGATTCATTTTCAAGCCGCTGCTGGTCCGACAACAGATCGGCCTTCATCGCGGAGGACAGCTTGGTGATCGCCGCCGCGGTTTCGGACATCTCCTGGAACAGTGCGTCGATCGCCTTGGTATTGTCGACATATTTGGAGAAAGCCTGACGATAGGCCTTCACCTCGTCTGAGATCTGTTTCACCTTCTGGGTGATGCTCTCATTGTTCGCATAGATCGTGGCAAAGGAGTTTTCCAGGAACTTGGCGCGTGCGAAGGCCGCGTTCGCGGTCTTCTCATCCGCCTTCCCGATATAGGTGTTCATCAGCGAAGAGGCCGTAATGAACTGCGTGGTGATATCCTTCACCTGATCCTGAACCGACGACAGGCCCGCCATGGTGGCGGTGTCGCCGAGGTCATCGAGCTTGGTGCGCAACATCAGGCTGGTGCGGGAAATCTGATTGGAGGCGATCAGGTCGTTCTCGCCCTTGACCTTCAGGATATCGGCGAACACCTTCGTGAACATACTGAACTCGCGGCCAAGCCTGGTGATCTTGTCGAGCCGCGCGGAATTGGCCGTCGCCTTCATCGATTGATCGATCGCATCCTTCAGGCTCGCTTGCGCGGCGAGTGCGGCCTTGGCGTCGTCTTCCTTGCCGGTAAGGACATAGTAACGCGTCAGCGCCTGGTAGGAGGTCAGTTCGCGGTCGATATTGCGGGCGAGGCCGGA
>JAQGKA010000291.1 GCA_028290355.1 Tardiphaga sp.
GCTGCTCGAACTCACCGACAATCTCGATGGCGACACGATCGTGCCGCCGGACAACACCGTGCGGCACGACGGCGATGACCCCTATCTCGTCGTCGCCGCCGACAAGGGCACGGCCACCTTCTCCGACGTCGCCAATGCGATCTCGACCGAGAAAGGCCATTGGCTTGGCGATGCCTTCGCCTCCGGCGGCAGCCAGGGCTATGACCACAAGAAGATGGGGATCACCGCGCGCGGTGCGTGGGAAGCGGTCAAACGCCATTTCCGCGAGGTCGCCACCGACATCCAGACCATGCCGTTCACCGTTGCCGGCGTGGGCGACATGTCCGGCGACGTCTTCGGCAATGGCATGCTGCTTTCGCCGGCGACGAGGCTTGTCGCGGCTTTCGATCATCGCGACATCTTCATCGATCCCTCGCCCGACCCGGCCGTCGGCCACGCCGAGCGCCTGCGCATGTTCAATCTGCCGCGGTCGAGCTGGCAGGACTATAACAAGTCGCTGATCTCGCAAGGCGGCGGCGTGTTCTCGCGTTCGCTCAAGGCAATCCCGCTCGCGCCAGAAGTGCGGGCCTTGCTTGATCTCGACAAGCCGCAAGCTACGCCCTTCGAGGTGATGACGGCGATCCTCAAGGCGCGCGTCGACCTCCTCTGGTTTGGCGGCATCGGCACCTATATCCGTGCGTCGGGCGAGAGCGACGATCAGGCCGGCGATCGCGCCAATGATCCGATCCGTGTCACGGGCGCTGATATCCGCGCCCGGGTGATTGGCGAAGGCGCCAATCTCGGCGCGACACAGCGCGGCCGCATCGAAGCGGCGCAGAAAGGCATCAAACTCAACACCGACGCCATCGACAACTCGGCAGGAGTCAACACGTCCGACGTCGAGGTCAATATTAAGATCGCGCTCTCCCGCCCCGAACGCGAAGGACGCCTCAGTCCGAGCGACCGCAACAGCCTGCTTGCCGCGATGACGGACGAGGTCGGCACACTCGTGCTGCGCAACAACTATCTGCAAACGCTGGCGCTTTCGCTCGCCGAACGCAGAGGCATGGCCGAGACCGGCTTCCTCGTCCGCCTGATGCAGTCGCTCGAGCAACGTGGCCTCCTCAGCCGCACCGTGGAGTTCCTGCCAGACGATGCAGCGATCACCGAACGCACCCGGCGAGGCCAATTCTTGACGCGGCCAGAACTTGCCGTGCTGCTCGCTTACGCCAAGCTGACGCTTTACGATGATCTGCTCGCCACCAGCGTGCCGGATGATCCTTATCTCGCCCGCGAATTGTCCCAATACTTCCCGCGCGAGGTTCAGGACAAATTCCCCGATTCGGTAGAATTTCATCGCCTGCGGCGGGAGGTCATCTCGACCAATCTCGCCAATGCGGTGATCAATCGCGGCGGCCCGGCTTGCGTCGCCCGCCTGATCGACGAGACCGATGCCGACATTCCCACCATCGTCATGGCCTTCGTGGCGGTGGATGAATCCTACGGCCTCAAGCGACTGAATGACGCGATCGACGAACTCGACACCAGGATCGACGGGCAACTACAGCTCGGTCTCTATGCCGCTATCCAGGATCTCCTGCTCTCCCGCATGGTCTGGTATGTGCGCAATGTCGATTTCAGCACCGGTCTGGACGCGGTGATCGCGCGCTTCGGTCCCGGCATCCGTCAGATCGCCGCCGGGCTAGACAATTCCCTACCGCAGGACTTGCAGGCCGGGCGAAGCAAGCGCCGCCAGGATCTGATAGACGGCCGCGTCCCGGCGGAACTTGCCGGCGAACTCGCCGATCTCGACGCATTGGTCTCGGCACCGGATATTGTGATGGTCGCAGGGCGCACCAACCGTGCCATCGGCGACACCGCCACGACCTTCTTCGCCGCCGAGGCCGATTTCCGTCTCGACCGCATCATCGCTGCCGCACGCGGCGTGCCGGCGAACGATTTTTTCGAACGTCTCGCCATCGACCGCGCCGTTGACCAGATCGCAGCCGCCGAAAGGAGACTGGTCGCCGATATGCTTGCAACCGGCCAGTCCGGCCAGCAGGCTGCCGAGACCTGGCTCGCGGTCCATCCCGAAGCCACGCGCATCCGCCGTTCGGTCGAGGAGATCGCTACCAGTGGTCCGACGCTCGCCAAGCTGATGGTGGCTGCGAATTTGCTAGGGGATTTGGTGAAGAGCTGAGAGTCCAGCGGCACCGATAATGCTATGCTGTTGCGCCCCCGCAAATGAGATCAAAGGCGATGAAAGAGAAAAAGGAAATCGTGGAAAACTGGCTGCCGCGTTACACCGGCACGCCGCTTGCGGAGTTCGGCGAATATGTTCTCCTGACTAACTTTGACAATTACGTCGAATGGTTCGCCACACTATACGGGGTTTCGGTAAACGGCGCAGATCGACCGATGCCCAATGTAACTTCCGATGGAATCACACTGATCAACTTTGGCATGGGAAGCCCGAATGCCGCGACCGTGATGGATCTGCTGAGTGCCATTTCGCCGAAAGCTGTGTTGTTTCTTGGCAAATGCGGTGGTTTGAAACGCAAGAATCAGATTGGCGACTTGATTCTACCGATTGCGGCCATTCGCGGCGAAGGGACCTCGAATGACTACCTGCCACCGGAGGTCCCCGCACTGCCCGCGTTCCAGTTGCAACGCGCGGTATCGACCATAATTCGCGATCTCGGCAACGACTATTGGACAGGCACCGTGTACACGACCAATCGTCGTGTCTGGGAGCATGATGATCGCTTCAGGGATCTATTGCGCCGGACACGAAGTATGGCAATAGACATGGAGACTGCGACAATCTTTGCTGCGGGATTTGCCAACCACATCTCGACTGGCGCGCTGCTTCTTGTGTCTGATCAGCCAATGATCCCCGAGGGTGTGAAGACTGAGGCGTCGGATCTGGCGGTAACCGCGAACTATGTCGAAAGGCATATCAAAATCGGGATAGAGGCCTTGAAGCTGGTGCGGCGCCATGGCCGCAGCGTCAAGCATTTGCGTTTCGAGGACGATTTCGATGGAGGGCATCAACCGTAACGAGGCATATGCCGGGCAAAAGCGGAAATTCTTCGCGGCGAAGAGTACATCCGCTCAGTGCCAGCTGCAGCCTGCATATAAAGCAGCACTAGTCGCTCTTGGCGCCTATCTGGGTGAGCAGCGTCAGCATGTCGAAGTAATGCGAGACGCTCTTGACCTTCTCGCCCTCGACCTGGACGACTTGGCATGCCGGCACCTCGATCGGCTTATTCGATGCCGGAATGGTACCCGTCGGTGTCTGCAGCGGTCCGGTGTGAGTGCCCTTCCACACGAGCTCGAAGACGGCGCGGTCCCCGCTCGCGAACTCACGCACGAATGTGGCCTTGGAGTCGGGGATGGCCTTGGCCCACCCCTGCAAAGCCTCGATAATCTCGCCGGCACCTTGGATGCGACGGTGGGTTCCCTTCTCATCATACACGGCATTGGCAGCAAACATGCCCTTCGCATTGCCCCAATTCTTGTCGTTGTATGCGGTGATTGAGGCCTTCACGATTTCGATGACGCTCGACATGACGATCCTCTTTCGTTTCGGGTTGAAAGGGAAAGCAGAATTCTCCGGAGCTCGCGGTCAATTTAATCAGCGGCCATAGGCCGGCAACGGATCAGCCTTACCCGACATGCGATTCCAGCCACGGCACATCGCGGTCGTGCCGGTGTCTCGATCAGCTGACTCCCCGTCGCGTTAGCGCGATCAACACCGGGCTCGATTTCAAGAGCTGAGCCGGTTCTGGTTACAACAGAAACGAAATCCCGCATACCGGTCCAGTGGCGAGAAGGTGTTACCGCCCTTCTCCACATGACCCATGTCTGCGATATTAGCTCGTTTCCAATGTGAACCCCACTTTCAGTGTTACCTGATAGCTATGAACAGTTCCATTTTCGATGTGGCCTCTGGTTTGAATCACTTCAAACCATCTCATATCTCGGATGGTCGCCTTGGCACGCGCGATGGCGTTCTGAATAGCGGCTTCAATGCTCTGATCAGACGACCCAACGAGTTCCAGTATTTTATAGACATGATCTTTCATGGTTCGATCCTCCCAAGGTTGGATTTGATCTACCGTCGCTTCGTGCGAGTTTCGTCCAGGCTTTAGCCATATCATAGCTAGTATTGCACAAAACGTCGCCCCTCGGGCGGATGCGTTCAGCTCTCTTTCACGAGGTCTGTTTGGACACGATTTAATCGGGACAACCATGCTGACACAACTTGCGAACACAAGAGCGTCATTCGGCTGCCGACCTGTCCGACCTTGCTTCCTCGCAAGGTCGCGGTCTGCCTAACCACCGGCCTTCTTTGAACGCACGTTGCTCTCTCAGAGGTAGATTGCTCCCGAATGAGCTTCGTTAAAGTCTGCATTCTGTCGACGCCAGAGTGCGGGACTTTGGCCCAAAAGCGACGTGAAGACTCTGGTGAAATGACTTTGATCGGCGAAGCCGCATTCAAGGGAAATCTCAGCAATTGAACGCCTAGTTGTAGCAAGGAGTTTGGCGGCCAATTTCACGCGATGTTGTTGAAGCCAACGATGCGGTGCGACGCCGGTTGTCGCCTTGAATGACCTCGAAAAATGCTGTCTCGACAGGCCGCATTCCCTTGCGATGTCCGCAAGAAGAAGATCTCCATCAATATTTTCGACCAGCATTTCTTTTGCGCGAGCCGCCTGAGCAGAAGTAAGGCCGCCCTTTCGAGGAGGTAAGGATTGGCCTCCACCATATGTACTGATCAGATGCGAACAGACGGCGAGTATGAGCGAATCGACAAACAAGGGGTTCGCTTCCTTCGGCCGCTGGAAAGCAGGCAAGAGCGCCGCCGCCAAGTTTACCATCACAGCATCGATCGTGCCTGGCACACAGATCAGGTCGGAGCGCCAGCGTCCACGGCCGGTCTCGGCAATCTCCTCCAACGCGAAACGCGGGATGTGAAAGTTCAGGCTTTCGTGCGGCTGAGCTATCAATGCCGAAAATTCCCCGAGGAGATTCACGACGCGCATCGAATTGGCGTCGTAGCCCTGTGTGAGATACGGGCGGTTCCGGCTGAAGAGCTGGTGTTTTTCGAGCTTAGTGAGATACATCGCCACAATGAACGTATCTTCCGCCGGCACCTGGGGCGTTTTGCCGATCTGCTCAAGGCCGCAGGAAATTCGTGTCGCCACCACCTGCGAATTTCGCAGCGACCGCGCGACAACCGACGGCGCGTTGTTCAACCCGAGGCTGCGCGCAATTGGATCACCAAACCATCGTCGTTCCATCTCGGCCTCGTCGCTCGGCAGGACCCCGTACCCCGAGGAATATAGAATGACGATGGAATGCCGCCACCCGCCGTTTGTTTCAAAGTGGCTGCTTTATCATTCCATTTGATGCGCTGATCCAGGTCCGGACAACCTATGACCGCAAACCCTTTCTCCAACAGCTTTCGCGTAGGCCCGCCGGCCTGCAAGCGCCACGCCGCAGCAGCCTACCCCCGAGATGAGGATCACCAGGAACAGTGATTTTCCGAGGGCTGCCTCGTCGCGGAAAACATAGTCGTTCAGCCATCCCACGACTGCCGGTCCGAGACCCACACCGATCAAGGTTACGATGGACACCAGGATTGCGATCGTCATCCCGCTATTGCGCTCGGGTGTCAGCAACTGCCAGCCGGTAAGCCCCGCAGGCGTCGCGGCGAACACCAAATAATTGAAGACGACATAGGCCGATCGCGATATCCAGATCTGGTCGCTCAGACAGAACAGAAATGCCGCCGGCATTGCCATGACCGCGCAAACGGCGAGAACGACATTGGACGGCGCGGCAACACCCCGTGCCAGCAGGCGGTCGATCAGAACGCCTCCGGTCCACTGCCCCGCCGGCGCCGAAATCAGAAACATGATACCGACCGCAATAGCGCTATCTCCGGGCGAGAGTCCGAATTTTCGAACATAAAGCAGAGGCACCCAGGCCGCTTGAGCCTGCGAAAGGACGATGCTGCATGCGGTCGCCGCCGTCAGGAAGCCATAGGCCCCTTTGAAGCGCCGTATGTGCAGAAGCGCCGCCGAGACACTTTGCCGAAACCCGGTCCCGCCGCCGACGGTGTTCGTACGGCGAGGCTCGCGGATCCGCGCGACGAGAAGCGCGAGAACCACGCCTGGCACGGAAGCGATGAGAAACAGCATTTGCCAAGGTGCCAGATGAGCCACGAGCGAAATGCCGAGGTCCAGGGGACCCAACCGGTTGAGCAAAAAGCCGCCCCCTAGCAAGGCAATGGCGTTGCCGATCGTGGCTCCCATCAGGAAGATGGCAACCGATCTCGCCATTTTCTCCCTGGTTACTGCACTTGAGAGAAGCGACATGCCGGCCGGGACAAGAACCGCTTCACCCAATCCGACGCCGACGCGAAAGACAAAGAACGCGGCAAATGATCCTGCCATCCCGCAGAAGGCCGTCATTGCAGACCAAAACAGCAGCCCTGCCGCGATCATCAGCCGTCGGTCGAGACGGTCCGCCATCCACCCCACCGGGATGCCACACAGGCAGTAGAGCGCAACAAAAGCCGTGCCATGTACCAAGCCGAACTGACTATCGCTCAGCGCCAGGCTGGATTTAATCGGCCCCCCGGCGACGCCGACAAGTGCACGATCCACGAAAGCAACCGCATAGCTCGCGCAGAGAGCAGCGACAATCAGTGCGGGTCGAGAGGCTTCTCGGTCCGTCAGGGTATTCTTTTTCGGATCTGTCCGCATTGGCACCTGATACGAATCCTGGTTGGCGTCAGTCAAGCATGCGCCAGGGGTGCGGCCTAGGGGACGACGGTCGGCTCTCCAGGATCAGCCTCAAGCCGCGCAAAGCCAAGGCACCGTGGAGGCGTCTCGCACATACGGTTGCGACAAAGTGCCTACGATGTTCAGGAGGACGTCGGCGATTTTGGAGCATCGAGAGAGATCAAATGCGTCACCACAGGCGGACTCGAAGATGCATGGTACCGCAAGAGATTGGATTGCACGTCGGCGTCGGATTTCGAGATGCGGCGGTGCTGGCGCAAATGCTCGGCCCACGACTCGACGAAAAACCATTCGACGAGCCGCTCCGGGTTCTCCGCATCTTCCGATACACCCCAGGCATAGGCGCCGTCGCGACGACGTTGCTGCGAAAAGCCATAGAGAGCCTCCAGGAACGCGGCCCGATCGGGCGCGGCAACCTGATAGGCAATGGTGACAATCACCGGTCCGCGGTCATGCTCTACAGGCGCCGCAAGGCCCGGTTCGGCCCACGCTCCGGATGGAGATAGATCTTCCTCGCCGGCTGGAAGCTTTGCAGCTCGCGTCCCCCACCACAGAGTCAACAGCGCGAGACATGTCGCTGCGACGAGCAGAGCTCCCTTCGTCCCAATCCGGTCGGCAACCGTTCCCCAGATCAAGCTGCCCAGAGTCATCGCACCGCTCTGAACGGTGATGTAGATGGCAAGCGCCCTGCCGCGCACCCAATTCGGCAAAATCGCCTGAACGGTACCATTGAGCGTGGTCAGGACGGCAATCCAGGCGATGCCCAGCAACAGCGTTGCGATGGCGGTCACCCACACCACACCTGCCATCGCAACAGTTACGAAGACGGCCACGGTCAAGATCGTTGCACTCAATACGATGCCATCCTGTCCGAGGCGGGCCCGCAACTTTGGCATGATCAAGGCTCCGCCCGCGGCACCCAGCCCGACGAGACCAAGCAGAAGGCCATAAAGTCCGGGGCCACCGCCGAGTTCGCGCCGTGCCACAATCGGCAGCAGGGCCCAAATGGCGCTCGCCGAGAGGAAAAAGAGGAACGCGCGCGCAAGCACAGCGCGAAGCTGCGTGTTGGCGCGGGCAAATCGTAGCCCCGCCCGCAGCGCCCCGCCAAAATGTTCGCGCAGCGTATCGTCGCCGGCGGCGTTACGCTTCCACCAGAGCAGAACGGCAACGACCAGTAGATCGCTCGTGACGTCGAAGAGATACGTGGTCGCCGCTCCCAATGCAGCGACAAGCAGGCCTCCCACAGCAGGGCCTATGGCACGCGCGATATTGAAGCCCAGAGAGTTGAGCGCGACGGCGGCTTTGAGATCGGAACGAGAGACCAGCTCCGGCACGATCGCCTGCCAGCTTGGCGCCGCCAATGCCGCACCAATGCCGCCCAGAAAGGTCAGGGCGACCAGCACCTCCACGGAAACCGCTCCCGTCGCCGAGAGCGCTGAGAGGGACGCGCTCACTGAGGCCAGTCCAAGCAGGATCCCGATGAGAAGATGACGCCGGTCCAGGATGTCGGACAAAACACCGGCCGGGATCGCCAGCAGAAATGCGGGAAGGGTTGCGGCCGCCTGAATGGCCGAAACGGCCAGTGGCGAAGAAGACAGGTCCGTGACGAGCCATGCGCTGGCGACGTCGCGCATGAAGCTTCCGACGTTGCCGAGGATCGTTGCGACCCAGAGAACGGCAAAGAGTTTCTGGCCAAGGGGCGCAAATGCGCTGCTCGACGAGGTAACGGGCGCGGGTGCACTCTCAGCCACGCCTGTGCACCCTGCTGACCGACCGGCCCATCAAAGCCCCGCCTTCAATTCGATGCCGATATAGTCGCTGTCGTGTCCGCCCGCTTGCCGGACGGCATCGCCAATCTGATAGTGCACCGCCTCGACCGCGCCGGTGAGATTGGCGTTGAAGACGTAGTCCACGCGAAGCTGGGAGTACACGCCTGTCCAACGGCTGCCCTTTCCCGCCGTTCCGGCGACCGCGACGTTGGGTTGGACATAAACGGCGTCTGCCGCGGTTTGCCGCCATTGAAGACCGACGGCTGCCATCACCGTCAGCGCCGGCGCTGGCTTCACGGTGATGGACGGTTTGAGATGAATCAGGTTGGCGTACCCCGTATAGCCTGCGAGCGAGAAGTAGTAGCCGTTGGGAAACAGCGGGTTGAATGTTCCGACCTGACCGTCGCCAGGATGCGCATCGCCAGAAGCCGCGTCGGCCTGCAACCCGATCCTCGGCGCCCAGGCAACATCCGAAAACGTATACCCGGTGCGGCCGCCGAGCGCCCAGGCACGAATCTGCTTCGCGCCGACATCGCCGCCCTGCCCCATCGCCTCGAGATCCCAGTCGATATCCTTCGATCGCCCCGCAAAGCGGACGTCCAGAATATGACGATGCTCCGCGCCGACAGCGTCGAGGTAGTTTGCGTTGCTGCGCTCATAAAGCGAATAGTAGCCCGACAGTTCGTTGGTGCCGAGGACCTGACGCTCGACCCGCAGCGTACTGAATCGAAACGTCTTGTCGGA
>JAQGKA010000660.1 GCA_028290355.1 Tardiphaga sp.
AATGAGAACGCCGCCCCAAACGCATCAGCCATGCAGTTTTTTAGCGGTTTCCGCGATCACCTTGCCCTGATAACGGGCACCGGCGAGTTCGTTCGCGCTGGGCTGGCGGCTGCCGTCGCCGCCAGTGATCGTGGTCGCGCCATAGGGCGAGCCGCCGGTGACTTCATCGAGCTTCATCTGGCCCGCAAAGCCGTAGTTCAGGCCGACCACCGTCATGCCGAAGTGCAGGAGGTTGGTGATGATCGAGAACAAGGTGGTCTCCTGGCCGCCATGCTGGGTCGCGGTCGAGGTAAAGGCGCCGCCGACCTTGCCGTGCAGCGCGCCCTTCATCCACAGCCCGCCTGCCTGATCGAGGAAGTTGGCCATCTGCGAGGCCATGCGGCCGAAGCGGGTGCCGGTGCCGACGATGATAGCGTCGTAATTGGTGAGATCGTCGATGGTGGCGATCGGCGCGGCCTGGTCGACCTTGTAGTGCGAGGCCTTGGCGACGTCGGCGGGCACCAGCTCGGGCACACGCTTGATGTCGACGGTGGCGCCGGCCTCGCGCGCGCCTTCGGCGACGGCGTTGGCCATGGCTTCGATGTGGCCGTAAGCGGAATAATACAGAACGAGTACTTTGGTCATGGTCAGTCTCCTGTTGATAGTAGGGTGAATTGGAGTTCGTCATGCCCGGCCTCGTGCCGGGTATCCGCGTCTTCAGCGATCAAGACGTGGATGGCCGGGACAAGCCCGGCCATGACGTGGAGAGGCTGTTGCTAGGCCGCGTCCACCAGCACCAGCTCGGAATCTTCCAGCGCGGTGATGGTCACGTTTGCCTCGTTACGGATCGCGACGCCGTCGCGGGCGTTGACGCGGATTCCGTTGATCTCGATCGCGCCCGCCGCCGGCACCAGATAGCCGTTGCGCTCGATACCCAGTGGATACTTCGCGCTTTCGCCGGCCTTCAGCGACGTCGCCAGAACCCGGGCGTCGGCGCGGATCCGTAGCGCTTCTGTGTCGGCCTTGAAGCCGCTGGCGATGGTGACGAAGCTGCCGGAACGATCCGACTTCGGAAACGGTTTGGCGCCCCAGCAGGGCTGTCCGCCGGCCTGCGTCGGTTCGAGCCAGATCTGGAAGACCTTCGTCGTCGACGGCTCCAGATTGTATTCGGAATGCCGGATGCCAGAGCCCGCGCTCATCACCTGGACGTCGCCGGCCTCGGTGCGGCCCTTGTTGCCCAGGCTGTCCTGATGGGTGATGGCGCCCTCGCGGACATAGGTGATGATTTCCATATTGGCGTGCGGATGGGCGGGGAAGCCGGTGTTCGGCGCGATCTCGTCGTCATTCCAGACCCGCAGGTTGCCGAGTCCCATATTGTCGGGGTCATAATGGCTGCCGAACGAGAAGTGATGCTTGGCCTTGAGCCAGCCGTGGTCGGCGCTGCCGAGTTTGTTGAAGGGGCGAAGTTCGATCATGACGAAATCTCCGGGGGTTGATCTGCTGGCATCTGGATAAGCCCTCCCGAATGGTTCATAAATAGAAATGATAGAAACTCATCGTTTAGGAATTTGATGTCAAAACTCCCGGACTTCGAGGCGCTGGCTATTTTCGCCAAGGTGGTGGAACTGCGCTCCTTCGCCGCCACGGCCACCGAACTGACCCTGTCCACGGCCACCGTCTCCAAGGCCGTCAGCCGGCTGGAGGAGCGGCTGGGCGCCCGGCTGTTCAACCGCACCTCGCGGCGGATCGCGCTCACCGACGCCGGCCGCACGCTGGCGGTGCGTGCAACGCAGTTGCTGGCCGACGGCGAGCTGGCGGAGAGTGAGGCACTGGCGCAATCGGCGACGCCGCGCGGACTGGTGCGCCTGGCGGTGCCTATGACCTACGGCACCAACACGCTGGCGCCGCTGCTGCCGGAATTTCTCGCCGCGTACCCCGAAGTCTCGATCGACCTCAGCCTCAGCGACGCCACGGTTGATTTGATCGGCGAAGGCTTCGATGCCGCGATCCGCATCGCCTCATTGCCGGACTCCTCGCTGATCGCGCGGCGACTGTGCGGCATGCCGCGCTATGTCGTGGCCTCGCCGGCCTACTTTGCGAAGCACGGCCGGCCGACCCATCCGATGCACCTCGCCCAGCACCAGTGCCTCGGCTACACCTATCTCTCGACCCCCGGCGTCTGGCACTTCACCAACGCCGCCGGTGAGCAGGCCAGCGTCCGCCCGGCCGGCCCCTTGCGCGTCAACAATGGCGAAGCGCTGCTGCCGGCGCTGATCGCCGGACTGGGAATCGGCGACCTGCCGGACTTCATCGTCGGCAAAGCGCTGGCGAGCGGGCAGCTCGAGGCTGTGCTGCAGGACTGGTCGCAGTCGCAAAGCGGCGTCTACCTCGTCACCCCGCCCGGCGGCCCCCGCCCCGCCCGCGTCGAAGTACTGCTGGAATTTCTAGCGGCGCGACTGTCGGCGGCCGGAAAGAGCGCGGCGAGATCGTTGTAAGGCCGCGCTTGTCGTTGCTCTGTATCGACCCATGAAAGCAAAAATCTCCGGGAGGACGCTCGCGATGAACGCGCAATATCCCGCTAAACCACCTTCATCATCTGGCTGTAGATGGCGAAATACTGGTCGCGCATATTGGCGATATCGAATTCGGTGACGAAGCGCTGTGCCGTTTTGGCGAGACAGGCGGCGACCTCGGGACGTCCGGCAAGGGCGACAATTTTATCGGCGAGATCCTCCGCCGAACCGACTTTGAACTTGATGCCGTTTGAGCCATCGACGAGAAGTTCAGCCGGTCCGTCGATGTCGGCGGCGATCACCGGCACACCCGCCGCCATCGCTTCGAGCAGCACCAGCCCGAAGCCCTCGTAACGCGACGGCAGCACGAAAATATCGGCGTCATCGAGCAGGGTCCGAACGTCGGTCCGATCGCAGTGGAAACGAATACGATCCGACACGCCTTCGGCCGCGGCGAGTTGCTCCAGGCCTGCCATCGTCTTGTGATCGCCTTCGGGCGGGTTGCCGACGAAATCGCAGCGGACATCGAGCCCGCGGGCCCGGCAGATGCCAACCGCGCGGATCAGGATATCCTGGCCTTTCTGGCGCGGGTAAAGGCGGGCGATGTTGATGAGGCGGATTGGCGTGCCGAAGTTCCGCGGTCGGTCGCCGCCTCCGAAGGATGCGAGCGGGATGCCGTTGTGCACCTTGAAGATGCGCGTCAGCTTGACGGCTTGGCATTCGCGCTCGACGGCGGCCGAAATGGCGATGTTCCAGTCGACAAATTGCCGGTGCAGTCGCAACCTGACGCGATCCCATGAAGCGACGATGCCGGTATTGTGGATCGTATAACCAACGCTCATCGATCGATAGAACTTGCTCAGCATGGCGAAATGCTTCGCTCCGCTGTCGTGCGCGTGGATCAGGCGAATGTCGTGCCTGCGTATGATGTTGAGCAGGGTCAAAATAATGCGCGGATTGCGTTCGCCAGGCGTGCGTTTCAGGAAATAGGTCGGGTGGCCGCTCGCCGTGAGCTCGGCGGCAAATTCGGCATTGACCTTGTCGTTGATGACGACAAACACCTGCGGCAAGCTCGGACTCTCGGCGCAGCTCGCTGCGAAATTAATGAGCAGCCGCTCGGAACCGCCAACAGTCAATGACGAGATCAGCTGAAGTACAGACGCCACGATGAGCTTGACCCCCGGCCCGAATGCCCGGGCGCACCTATAATATTA
>JAQGKA010000302.1 GCA_028290355.1 Tardiphaga sp.
GTGCGGAAGGTCATCAGGCGAATTCGAGGATCAGCGCGTCCACCGCCAGCGTCGCGCCGGCCGTGGCGTGGATTTTCTTCACCACGCCGTCGCGTTCGGCGCGCAGCACGTTCTGCATCTTCATCGCTTCCACCACCGCCAGCGTTTCGCCGGCCTTGACGTCCTGGCCTTCGGTAACCGCGATCGACACCACCAGGCCCGGCATCGGGCACAGCAGCTTCTTGCCGGTGTCGGCCTTGACGCCGACCGGCATCAATCGCGCGGATGTGGCTTCAGCCTCGGTGAACACATTGACCGCAACCTCAAAACCCTGATGCGCGAGCCGGATGCCGTTGGGAATCGGCCGCACCTGCATGGCGACCACGTGGCCGTCGATGGTGCCTTCCCAGACCGGATTGCCCGGCGTCCAGGGCGACACCAGCTGATGCGAATTGCCGACGCTGCCGTCGGCGGCGACGAAGCGGACCGAAACGCCGTCGCCTTCACGGGCGACGTCGAGCGCAATCTCGTCGCGCTCCAGCCACACCGCGCGGCGGCCGGCGCGGGTCACCGCACGGCCGGTCAGCTGACCGGAAATCTGCCGCTTGCGCTCGCCAATGACGTGGTCGATCGCGGCGGCCACCGCGGCGATCCGTCGCGCAACTTCGCCTTCCGGCGGACGCGCGGCAAAGCCTTTCGGGAATTCCTCGGCGATGAATCCGGTGGAGAGGTTGCCCTCGCGCCAGCGCGGATGGTTCATCAGCGCGGAGAGGAACGGAATGTTGTGGCGGATGCCGTCGATGTAGAACGCATCGAGCGCATGGGCCTGGGCCTGGATGGCGGCGGCGCGCGACGGCGCATGCGTCACCAGCTTTGCGATCATCGGATCGTAATAGATCGAGATCTCGCCGCCTTCCTGGACGCCGGTGTCGTTACGCACGGTGATGCCATCGACGCTGCTTTCCGCCGGCGGACGATATTTTACCAGGCGCCCGATCGACGGCAGGAAATTGCGGAACGGATCTTCGGCGTAAACGCGGGACTCCACGGCCCAGCCGGTCAGCGTCACGTCCTTCTGCGCCAGCGCCAGCTTCTCGCCGGCGGCAACGCGGATCATCTGCTCAACCAGATCGACGCCGGTGATCAGTTCGGTGACGGGATGCTCGACCTGCAGCCGCGTGTTCATCTCGAGGAAGTAGAAGCTCTTGTCCTGCGCGGCGACGAATTCCACCGTACCGGCGGAGTCGTAGTTCACCGCCTTGGCCAGTGCCACGGCCTGCTCGCCCATCTTGCGGCGGGTGGTCTCGTCGAGCAGCGGGCTCGGGGCTTCCTCGATCACCTTCTGATTGCGGCGCTGGATCGAGCATTCGCGCTCGCCGAGATAGATGACGTTGCCGTGCTTGTCGCCGAGCACCTGGATTTCGATGTGGCGTGGATCGACAATGAATTTTTCGATGAAGACGCGGTCATCGCCGAACGACGATTTCGCCTCAGCCGTCGCCAGAGCAAACCCTTCCTCGACCTCCGAAGTCGAATAGGCGATCCGCATGCCCTTGCCGCCGCCGCCGGCGGAGGCCTTGATCATCACGGGATAGCCGATCTCGTCGGCGATCTTGATGGCGTGCTTGCCGTCGGTGATGACGCCGAGATGGCCCGGCACGGTGGAGACGTTGGCCTTGGCCGCGGCCTTCTTGGATTCGATCTTGTCGCCCATCGCAGCGATGGCGCCGGGATTGGGACCGATGAAGACGATACCCGCCGCTTCAAGCGCGCGCGGAAACGATTCGCGCTCCGACAGGAAGCCGTAGCCGGGATGCACCGCCTCGGCGCCGGTCTTCTTGCAGGCCTCGACGATCTTCTCGATCAGCAGATAGCTTTCCGAGGCCGCCGGCGGCCCGATCAAAATGGCCTCATCGGCCATCTCGACATGCAGCGCGTCGCGGTCCGCTTCGGAATACACGGCGACCGTCTGGATACCCATGCGGCGGGCCGACTTGATGACCCGGCAGGCGATCTCGCCGCGATTGGCGATCAGAATACGTTTGAACATGAGCTGTTTACTTGCAACCTTGAGGCGGGGTCCGGCCGAGCGGGCCGGCGGCGCAATCTGGCATGCGGAGGCGGTTGTAACAATTCTGTCGCCAAGAAAAACTACAGAAGGCCGATGGGCCGGGAGGCCCGAATTCGCTCGAAATGGGGATTTTCATGCGCTGCGCCATCGCAATCTTGTCTGTTGGGCTGACCGCTCTATCTGCCGCCACGGCTTTCGCCCAAAACAGCCCTCCCCGCAACCTGATTTTGTTCGTTCCGGACGGCCTGCGGGCCCTCAAGGTCACCCCGGAGACCGCGCCGGCCATGGCCGCGCTGCGCGACAAGGGCGTCAATTTCAGGAATTCGCACTCCCTGTTTCCGACCTTCACCATGGCCAACGCCTCGGGCATGTCCACCGGGCACTATCTCGGCGACACCGGAACCTTCAGCAACTCGATCTACACCGGCCATCCCACGCCGGTGCAGAACGGCAGCGTGATCCCGTTCATCGAGCACGACCAGGTGCTCGGCGACCTCGACGAGCAGTTCAACGGCGATTACCTCAACGAAGAAACCCTGCTGAAGGCCGCCCGCGGCGCCGGCTTCAGCACGGCTGCGCTCGGCAAGGTCGGCCCGACGCTGTTGTTCGACCACACCGAGCGCACCGGCACCAAGAGCACCATCCTCGACGACCAGACCGGCGCGGTGGACAAGGACGGCAAGCTGATCGGCATTCCGCTCTCCGATGAAATCAAGGCCACCCTCGCCGCCGCCAATATGCCGCTGGCAACGCCGGGACGCGGCGACAACGGCAAGGCCGGCGACGCCAAGACGCCCGGCACCGTGGTCGCCAACATCGCGCAGCAGGGCTATCTCGCCGACGTCGCCACCAAGGTGGTGCTGCCGATGTTCAAGGCGCGCAACAAGCCGTTCGTGCTGGTGTTCTGGGCCCGCGATCCCGACGGCAGCCAGCACAACACCGGCGACAGCCTCAACACCATCACGCCGGGCATCAATGGC
Source organism: Tardiphaga sp. (assembly GCA_028290355.1). Taxonomy (GTDB): domain Bacteria; phylum Pseudomonadota; class Alphaproteobacteria; order Rhizobiales; family Xanthobacteraceae; genus Tardiphaga. The sequence goes on from JAQGKA010000302.1 coordinate 3,031, forward strand.
CCGACCTCGATGGCAGCCATCAAGAACACCGACAACAATCTCGCGCAGCTGCGCAAGGCGCTGGACGATCTCGGCCTCAGTGCCACCACCAACATCATCGTCTCCGCAGATCACGGCTTCTCGACGATCTCCAAGGAGAGCAAGACCAGCACGACGATCAAGGGCACCTACCCCGACACGCCCGCCCGCTTCCTGCCGCTCGGCTTCTTCGCCATCGATCTTTCGAAGGCGCTCGACCTGCCGCTGTTCGATCCCAACAGCAAGAACGCGGCCGTCGGCGACAACGACTATCCGAAGGCTGGCAACGCCATGCTCGGCAAGGACCCGACCAAGCCGGAATTGATCGTCGCCACCAATGGCGGCTCCAATCTGATCTATCTGCCGACCAGGGATAAGGCGCTGGCCGCACGCACGGTGAAGGCGCTGCTGGCGCAGGACTATGTCAGCGGCATCTTCGTCGATGACAGCCTCGGTCGCTTCCCCGGCGCGCTGCCGATGTCCGCGATCAACCTCACCGGCAAGGCCATCACCCCGCACCCGGCCATCGTCGTCAGCTTCCGCTCTTATTCCGCAGGCTGCGACCAGCCGACGAACTGTTCGGTGGAGGTCGCCGACACCATCCTGCGCCAGGGCCAGGGCATGCATGGCAGCTTCGGCCGCGGCGACACCATGAATTTCATGGCCGCGATCGGACCGGACTTCAAAGCCGGCTACGTCGATGCGCTGCCGGTCAGCAACGCCGACGTCGGCATCACCGCCGCCAAACTGCTCGGCCTCACCCGCAAGGCCAATGGCAACCTGATCGGCCGCGTCATGACCGAAGCGATGCCGAACGGCGCCACGCCCAAGGCCTTCTCCGACACCATGAGCTCCAGGCCCGACGCCCAGGGCCTGCGCACCGTGCTGCAATTCCAGCGCGTGCTGAAGCAGCGCTACTTCGACGTCGCGGGCTTCCCCGGCCGCACCGTCGGGCTCGACGCGAAGAAATAAAAAACGGCGGGGAAATCCCCGCCGCTTGCAAACTCTGGCGTGTTCGACCGGCTTACATGCCGATGTCGAACACGTTGGGAAGCGTGGCCAGTGGCAGCGTCGCGGCGCCGACGATGGTGGCGACCAGTGTCATCAGGGTGCGGTTGCTGACGCGCTTGCCGCGCATCATGTGGGCGATCCATTCCAGCACTTCGATGTTGACGCCGACGGCGCGGGTCGGCGCCCAGCTCTCGATCGCGGTATCCGGCGACAGCGCCACGGTGCGCGAGGGCACAGGAAGTCCCGAGGCGGAGGCAGCATGATGCACGACGGCCTTGGCGAACAGGTCGTCGAAGCGGCCGCCATCGCTACGCTCGGCGGCGGCATCGTTGATGGCGAACAGGGCTTCGGCCTCGGCGCGGCTGACGGGCTGGCTTTCGACACCGGCGGCGGTGAGGATGCGCGCGCACCAGGCGGCGTCATCGGCATCGAGCGCGCGGGAGAAATGGATACGCCCCCTGGTGGTCGGGCCTTCGCCGGTGATCACCCCGTCCCGCACAATGGCGAGGGCCTGTGCCGCAGTGCGGCGGTCGACGATCTCGGAGGTTTCGATGGCGCCGACCAGGTCGGCAACGGCTACGGAGGACATTTTAAGCTCTTCTCTTTTCGTCTTTTTCGTTCTGAACC
>JAQGKA010000303.1 GCA_028290355.1 Tardiphaga sp.
AAACCGCCATTGACGGCACTTTTGCGCCGCATGCGATGCCGACCATGTCGGGCGGCATGGAAGGCTTCAACATCGATCTCTCCGAGGCGATCGGCAAGCGGCTGAAGAAGAAGATCACCATCGACGCCGCCCAGTTTTCCGGCCTGGTGCCGGCGCTTCAGGCGGGCACCTATGATTTTCTGATCGCGCCTGTGACGGTGACCAAGGAACGGGCCGAGAACCTGCTGTTTACCGAAGGCTACCTCAACACCGACTTCCAGTTTCTGCTGAAAAAGGAATCGCCGGATTTTGCCACGCTTGAGGATCTGAAGGGCAAGGTCATCACGGTCAACAAGGGTTCGGCCTATGATCAATGGGCGCGCGACCTCGCGCCGAAGATGGGCTGGACGGTGGAATCCTTCGGCACGCAGACCGATGCCGTGCAGGCGGTGATGGCTGGACGGGCCTATGCCAATGTCGCCGGCAATACCGTGATCGCGTGGGCGGTGAAGAACAATCCGCAGCTGAAACTCGGCTATCTGCACAAGACCGGCCTGGTCTGGGCGATCTCGTTGCGCAAGGATTCCGTGGCGCTGCGCGATACACTCGATGAAACGCTGGAATGCCTGAAGTCCGACGGCACCATCGCCAAGTTGCATCAGAAGTGGTTTGGCACCGCGCCGGCCGCGGATGCGGTGGCGCTGACGCCGACTCCGGGCCATGGTGTTCCCGGCTTCGCCGGCTACGACGCCGCCACGCACGAAGCAAAGTGCAGCTGATGCGCGCACAATGACTGCTGCGTCGCCGATCCTCGACATCCAGGACCTGCGCAAGAGTTATGGGGCGAACGAGATCCTGAAAGGGATCGATCTCGCGGTTCATGCGCAGGAAACCGTCTTCATCATCGGGCCGTCGGGTTCCGGCAAGAGCACGCTGCTGCGTTGCTGCAACCGGCTGGAAACGCCGGATGCCGGCACGGTGACGGTCGATGGCGTCGATCTCGGCGATCCCCGGACCGACATCAACGCGATGCGCCGCCGCATCGGCATGGTGTTCCAGTCTTTCAACCTCTACCCGCATATGAAGGCAATGGACAACATCACGCTGGCGCTGCGCCGGGTGTCGAAGAAGTCGCGCGCCGATGCCGAAGTTCTTGCGCTCGCGGCACTCGAACGCGTCGGTCTTGCCGAAAAGCGCAATGCCTATCCCGCTGAACTGTCCGGCGGCCAGCAACAGCGTATCGCCATTGCGCGCGCGCTGGCGCTTGAGCCCAAGGTGATGCTGTTCGACGAGCCGACTTCGGCGCTCGATCCGGAACTCGTCGGTTCGGTGCTGGCTGTGATGAGCGACATGGCCCGCGCCGGCATGACCATGGTGGTGGTCAGCCACGAGATGCGCTTCGCCCGCGATGCCGCTGATCGTGTCGTGTTCATGGATCACGGCGTCATCGTCGAGCAGGGCTCGCCCGGCGAAATATTCGGGCAGTCGCAACACGCCCGCACGCGCGCCTTCGTCTCGCAACTGGAGCGATGAGGCGCCATGGAGCGTTTCGTCGATACGTTTTTCAATGCCTCGGTGATCGCCTCGACCTGGCCAAAGATTCTTTCGGGCATGCTGATTACCGTCGAACTCGCGCTTTCCGTCGTCGTCACCGGGCTCGCGTTCGGGTTGTTCCTGGCGTTGATCCGGACCGCGCAGATCAGGCTGTTGAATGCGGCGATCGTGGTTTTCGTCGATGTGCTGCGCGCGCTGCCGCCGCTGGTCATGGTGCTGATCATCTATTTCGGGCTACCCAATGTTGGCCTGACGCTGCCCAGTTTTGCGGTGCTCTGGCTGGTGCTGGCCGCGGTGCTCGCGGCGTTCGCCGAGGAAATCTTCTGGGCCGGCATTTTGTCAGTACGGCGCGGGCAGTGGGATGCGGCGCGCTCCACCGGGCTGACTTTTCCGGACACGCTGGCCTTCGTGGTGCTGCCGCAGACCATCCGCATGGTGCTGCCGCCGCTGGTCAACCGCACCATTGCCATCACCAAGAATACCGCGCTGGGCACGGTGATCGGCGTGCCCGAATTGCTCAACCAGGCGACGACGGCGGTGTCGTTTCTCAGCAATGCGACGCCGCTGATGCTCGCGGCGATCGGCTACCTCATTATCTTCGTGCCGGTGGTGCTGTTCGGCAGCTGGCTCGAACAGCGCTTCGCGTTCCGGAAGGCCTGATGGACGCCTTTATCGAACAATTCTTCAATCTCGGCGTCATGGCCAAGGCGTTCCCGCTGCTGATGCGCGGGCTCGGCATGACGTTGCTGATCTGTCTGGCGGTAATCCCGCTCGGCTTCGTTGGCGGATTGCTGGTCGCGCTGGCGCGACTGTCCCGCTCGGCCATGCTGCGGATCTCCGTCCGCATTCTCACCGACCTGTTCCGTGCCCTGCCGCCACTGGTGCTGCTGATTCTGGTCTATTCGGGCCTGCCTTTCACCGGGATCCGCCTCAGCCCGTTCACTGCGGTGTGCATCGCGTTTTTCCTCAACAGTTCGGCCTATTACGGCGAAGTGCTGCGCGCCGGCGTCGAAAGCATCGGCTCCGGGCAGTGGGAAGCCGCGCGTTCGACGGGCTTGAGCGGGCGGGATACGTTCCTGTTCGTGGTACTGCCGCAGGCGGTGCGCAACGTGCTGCCGGATCTGGTGTCGAACACCATCGAAGTCGTGAAGCTGACCTCGATCGCCAGCGTGGTGTCGATGACGGAATTGCTTTATTCCGCGGACATGGCACGCTCGATTACCTTCAATGCGTCGCCGGTGGTGCTTGCCGGACTGATCTATCTCGTGCTGCTGTGGCCGGCGGTGCGTCTCGCCAGCCGACTCGAACATCGCGTCGGCACCTGACAAATACGAAACTCGAAACCTGGACAATCCCATGCGTATCCTGACCGTCGCCGCCGCCCAACTGGGCCCGATCCAGAAAGCCGAGAGCCGCGAATCCGTTGTGAAACGCATGATGGCGCTGCTCGCCGAAGCCAAGGCGAAAGGCGCCGATCTGGTGGTCTATCCCGAACTGGCGCTGACCACCTTTTTCCCGCGCTATTACATGACGGATCAAAAAGAGGTCGACACCTGGTTCGAGACCGAGATGCCAGGCCCGGCGACCAAGCCGCTGTTCGAGGCCGCCGCCGCGGCCAATATCGCGCTGTCGATCGGCTACGCCGAACTGACGCCGGACGGCCATCACTTCAACACCCAGATCCTCACCGATCGCACCGGCAAGATCGTCGGCAAATATCGCAAGATCCATCTGCCCGGACATGTCGAGTTCGATACGGAACGTGCGTTCCAGCATCTCGAAAAGCGCTACTTCGAGCCGGGTGATCTCGGCTTCCCTGTGTTTCGCGCGCTCGGCGGTATTTTTGGCATGCTGGTCTGCAATGACCGGCGCTGGCCGGAGGCCTATCGCGTCATGGGTCTGCAGGGCGTCGAGATGGTCGTGCTCGGCTACAACACGCCGGCGGTTAATTCGCTGCGTTCGGCGGAAGGCCCGGAGCAGCGGCTGTTCCACAACCGGTTGTCGGTGCAGGCCGGCGCCTACCAGAACTCGACCTTCGTGGTCGCGGTCGCCAAGGGCGGCGATGAAGACGGCTTTCCCTTGATCGGCGGCAGCCTGATCGTCAATCCCGACGGCGTCATTGTCGCCGAGGCCAAGACCGAAGGCGACGAACTGCTGGTCCACGCCTGCGATCTCGACGACACGATCTTCGGCAAAAAAACCATCTTCGACTTCGAGCGCCATCGCCGCATCGAGCACTACGGCCGCATCACTTCGCAGACCGGCGTGATCCTGCCGCCGGAGTGAGGCGCAAGCTTATTGGAACATCACGGCGCCGAGCGCCATGGTGACCGCCGCCTGGGTCGGGTCGATCACGGGGACGCCGAGCGCGTCCTCAAGGGCGGCGCGATGGCGTGACATGCCTGCGCAGCCCATCACGATAACGTTGGCGCCGTCCTGGTCCTTCAATTCGCGGCCGACAGCGATCATCCGGGCCAGCGTGCTTTCGCCGGCGGCGGCCTCCGCGACGCTCATGTCCAGCGGACGCTCGCCGGCGAAGCGGTCCATCAGGCTCATCTGGCGCAGGTAGCGCACGTGCCGGCCGATCGAGCGCTGCGCCACCGCGATGACGCCGAAGCGATCGCCACGCGCCAACGCCGACAGAACGCCGGCCTCGGCGATGCCGAACACTGGGCGCTGCGTTGCCTCGCGGCAGACATGCAACCCCGGATCGGAATAACAGGCGATGACGAAGGCGTCGGCCGAATTGTCTGCGGCCACCAGGCGGCGCAATGGCATCGTGACGCTTTCCAGATCGGCCTGCGTCTCGACGCCCATGGGCCCTTCGGCCAGTGTCACGCATTCGATTTCGGGCCCGCCGTCGAAATAGATCGGCTGCAGCGCTTCCGCGAGGTTGCGCGTCACCTGCGGATTCGAATTCGGGTTGACCACCAAAATCTTCTTGCGGCGTTGCATGTTCGGCTCCTTGTCACGGCCGCAGTATTACCGGAAAGTGCGGCGCATCAAAGCGTTCAATGCATTCTCGATCTTTCTTCAATCCCTGGAGCAGCCCTTGTCCGACCCCGTTTACGATCTCGTCATCCGCGGTGGCACCGTCGCCACGTCGAGCGATGTGTTTGCCGCCGATGTCGGCATAGCAGGCGAAACCATCGTCGCGCTCGGCAGTGGTCTGGCTGCCGGCAAGGCGGAGATCGACGCGCGCGGCAAATTCGTGCTGCCCGGCGGCGTCGATGCGCACGCCCACATCGAACAACTCTCCGCTGCAGGGATCATGAATGCCGATACGTTCGAGAGCGCGACAAAATCAGCGGCTTTCGGCGGCACCACCAGCGTGATCTCCTTTGCGGCCCAGCATGTCGGCATGGATGTGCGCGAGGTCGTGACCGACTACACGGCGTTGGCGAAACGCGGCGCCATGATCGATTACGCCTTCCACATCATCGTTGCGGACGTCACCGAGAAGGTGATCGCTGAGGATATTCCCGCGTTGGTCGCGGAAGGCTTTTCCTCGATCAAGATTTTCATGACCTATGATCGGCTGCGGGTCGAGGACGAGAAGCTGCTGGATATCCTCGCTGCGGCCCGCGCGGCCGGGGCGCTGGTCTGCGTGCACGCGGAAAACCACGGCGTGATCTCGTGGATGGTGAAGCGCCTGCTCGACAAGGGTTACACCGCGCCCAAATATCATCCCGTCAGCCATGCACGGCTGTCGGAATCTGAGGCTTTTACGCGATTGATTGCGTTCAGCGAGCTGCTCGATCAGCCGGTAATGATCTTCCATGTCTCGACGCGCGAGGGCGCTGCGGTGATCCGAGAGGCGCGTGGCCGCGGCGTGAAAGTGTTCGCGGAGACGTGCCCGCAATATCTGTTTCTCACCGCGGAGGATTTGGACAAGCCCGGCGTCGAGGGCGCGAAATGGATGTGCAGCCCGCCGGCGCGCACCCATGACGATCAGGAGGCGCTTTGGCGCGCGCTCGAACTCGGCGACCTGCAGTTGATCTCGTCGGATCACGCGCCCTATCGCTTCGACGATACCGGCAAGTTGCGCGCTGGGCCGAACCCGAATTTCAAGCAGATTGCCAATGGCATGCCGGGGCTGGAAGTGCGGCTGCCGCTGTTGTTCGACGCCATGGTGTCGAAGGGGCGGCTCGGCCTTGCCAAATTCGTTGAATTGACGTCGACCGCGCCGGCGCAGATCTACAATCTGCCGAAGAAGGGTTCGATCGCGATCGGCAATGATGCCGATATCGCGGTCTGGGATTCAAAGCGCAAGGTCACGCTGACCGACGCCATGATGCATGACCTCGCCGGCTTCACGCCCTTTGCCGGGCGCGAAGTGACGGGCTGGCCGGAAACGGTGCTGCTGCGCGGCCGGGTGCTGGTCGAGGGTGGCGCGTTTCATGGCAAGCCGGGGGAAGGCCGGCTGATGTTGCGCGAGGGCGGCAAAGCGGCGGCGCCGAGCGGTCGACTGGCCGCGGAGATGGACCCAGCGCGGAATTTCGGCGCGAAGCTGCTGTAACGGCTTTACAGGGCGGCTAGGTTAGGCGACGGCCTCGCGCACGATGCTGACAAACAACCGGACCGCCTCGGCTTCGGTGGCGAACGACGTCACGAGCCGGATGAAGACTTCGTCCGGCGCGAGCGCCTGCGATGTGGCGTGCCCGCGCGAACCCCAGTCGTAGTAGCGCGCGCCGGCGCGCTTCAGCGCCTCGTCGGCGGCGCGCGGCAGGATGGCGAAGATCTGATTGGCCGGCGCATCCCAGGCGAGCCGAACGCCAGGAATACCCTTCAATCCTGCGGCCAGATCTGACGCATGCGCATTGGCGCTGCGTGCGAGGTCGAGCCAGTGGTCGTTTTCCAGATAAGCCGCCATCTGCGCGCCGAGCAGGCGGCCTTTCGACAGCGTATGGCCGCCGCGTTTGCACTGATAGGCGAAGTTCTTTGCCTTTTCGGAATCGAAGAAGATCACTGCTTCGCAGGCAAAGGTGCCGTTCTTGGTCGCGCCGAAGGACAGGACATCGACGCCGGCCTTCCAGCTCATCTGTGCGGGCGTGCACCCCAGCGCCACCAGCGCGTTGGCGAACCGCGCGCCGTCCATATGCACCGGCATGCCGGCGCCGTGGGCGATGTCGCTCAGCGTCGCGATCTCGTCGCAAGCGTACAGCGTGCCGCATTCGGTGGCCTGCGACAGCGATAGCGCGCCGGGCTGCACCTGACGGACGGTCCCGACCGGAAAATCTTTCAGGGTGGTGCGAAACGCATCCGGGGAAATTTTCGCCGTCGGTCCGTCGATGCCGACGAGTTTCGCGCCGGCCGTGAACATCTCCGGCGCGCCGCATTCGTCATTGGCGATATGCGCGTGATGATGGCCGAAGATCGCGCCCCATGGCGGACACAGCGCGCCGAGCGCCAGCGCGTTGGCCGCGGTGCCGGTGGTGACGAAGAAGGCGGTGACCTCGCGCTCGAATACGTCATTGAGCATCGTCTTCGCACGGGTGCTGTAGGGATCGCTGCCATAGGCCGGCACGGCGCCATGGTTGGCGGCGAGCAGGGCCTCCAGCACAAGCGGGCTGGCGCCGGCAGCATTGTCGCTCGCAAAATCCATTATGGTCTCTCTCGTTTGCCAGCCATTTCGCCCGTCCGGATTACAGAGCTGTCGTTACGAAGACAACCGCAGAGGAGGGATGCGTTGCGGCGATATCTGCGATAGACACGCCATCCATGCGTCGACCTTTTTACGGAGACATTGCGTGCTCGATCCCGACCTTCCAGCATTCCAGGACATCCAGACACCCGCGCTGGTGCTGGATTCCGGAGCGCTGGCGCGCAATATTTCCGGCATGGCGGCCTTCGCCAAGGCCCATGGCATCGGTTTGCGGCCGCATGCCAAAACCCACAAGTCGCCGCGCATTGCGCAATTGCAACTCGAGGCCGGTGCGCTTGGCATTTCCTGCGCGACCGTGGCGGAGATCGAAGCCTTTGCACAGGCTGGCATTCCCGGGCTGTTGTTGACGTCGCCGGTGGCCGATCGCGCCAAGCTTGAACGGCTGGCCCGGGTCGCGCGCGTCACCGACATCAGGATTGTTGTCGATCATGCCGATCAGATCGGCGTGCTGTGCGAACTCTTGGGCGAGGGCAGCCGCCCACTCCAGGTTCTAGTCGACATCGACGTCGGCCAGCGTCGCACCGGCGTCTGCGATGTCGCTTCGACATTAGCGCTGGCGCAGTTGATCTCAGCCGCGCCCGCCCTGCGCTTCGGCGGCATTCAGGGCTTTGCCGGCCATGTCCAGCATCTCATCGATGCCGATGAACGCAAGGCCGCCGCGGCCGTGGTCCGCGGCATTTTAGACGCTCATCTGCGCGCGCTGGCTGATGCAAAAATCGATGCCGCCATCGTCACCGGCAGCGGCACCGGCGCTTGCAGCTTTGATGCGTCCGGCCCCTATACTGAACTGCAGGTCGGCTCCTACGTGTTCATGGATGCCGATTACGGCCGGCTGCAACGCGAAGGCGGCGGCGCCTTGCCCTATGAACCCAGCTTGTTCGTCCTCGCCACAGTGACGTCGGTCAACCGCACCGGCGAGTTCACCGTCGACGCGGGCGTCAAGGCGTTGGCGTTCAACGGGCCGACGCCGGAGCTGATGATCGGCGCGCCTGCAGGCTCGACCTATCGTTTCGGCGGCGACGAGCACGGCATGATCACGATGTCGCCGGGCAGCGTCGCGCCGAAACTCGGCAGCCGAGTGCTGGTGCTCACCACGCATTGCGATCCGACCGTCAACCTACACGCGTATTTTCACGTCGTCGGCCACAACAACGGCGTCGAGACCTGGCCGGTGCTGGCGCGCTACGGGTCCTGACGGGGGGCGCCGCGCGCAAGGATCTCGTCGGGTCGATTTCAAGGCGATCACCAAATCGTGTTGGTCGCAATTTCGTGACGGCGGAATACCGTTTCCCGGTCCCTTCGCGCTTCCCAAGATACGGCGTTGCGCGCTATGTGGAATCGCAAGAATTTCGATCATCATACTATGCGCCGCGCTGCCGTCACGCAGCGGCGGCGCGCGTGGCTTCGTGGCATCTGGAGATTCACATGGCTTATAAGATCAACGTCAACGGCGTCAGCCGTACCGTCGATGTCGACAGCGACACGCCCTTGCTCTGGGTGCTGCGCGATGTGCTCGGAATGACCGGCACCAAATTTGGCTGCGGCGCGGCGCTGTGCGGTGCCTGCACGGTGCATCAGGATGGCAGCGCGATCCGCTCCTGCATTACTCCGATCGATAGCGTCGGCGACACCAAAATCACCACCATCGAGGCGATCGGCAAGACGCCGGCCGGTGCCAAGATCCAAAAGGCGTGGCTCGATCTTGAAGTCGTGCAATGCGGCTACTGCCAGTCCGGCCAGATCATGTCGGCCACGGCGTTGCTGAGCAGCAATCCAAGCCCCAAGGATAGCGATATCGACGAGGCCATGTCGGGCAACATCTGCCGCTGCGGCACCTATGTCCGGATTCGCGAAGCCATCAAGCATGCCGCCGCCGCGCCGGCGGCCAACGGACAGAAGGGCTGACATCATGTTTGACAAATTGATCGATCGCGAAACCACCACCGATGCGTTGGCGGTGCGTCTGTCGCGCCGTACCCTGCTCACCGCTGGCGCTGCCGCAGGCGGCGGGTTGTTGCTGAGCATCAGCATGCCCAGCTGGATCGCCGGTGCCCAAGCCGCCGACGCGGCGAGCTTTGCACCGAATGCCTTCGTTCGCATCGGCCGCGACGGCCAGGTCACCCTGGTCATGAACCAGGTCGAGATGGGGCAGGGCACCTACACCTCAATGCCAATGCTGATCGCAGAGGAACTCGAGGTCGAGTTGTCGAAGGTGAAGCTCGAACACGCGCCGCCGGACGACAAGCTCTACGGCAATCCGCTGATCGGCTTTCAGGTCACCGGTGGCTCCACCTCGGTGCGCGGCTTCTGGAAGCCGCTGCGAGTGGCGGGCGCCACGGCAAGGACCATGCTAATTGCGGCAGCGGCGGCGACCTGGAAGGTCGATGTTGCATCGTGTCATGCCGCCAAGGGCGAGGTGATTCACACCGCCTCCGGCCGCAAGCTGGCCTATGGCAAGCTGGTCGATCAGGCCGCGAAGCTCGCTGTCCCCACCAATGTCGCGCTCAAGGACCGCAAGGATTTCACACTGATCGGCACTTCAGCGAAGCGCACCGACAGCCCTGGAAAGGTCAACGGATCAGCCGAATACGGCATCGACACCAAGGTGCCGGGCATGAAGATCGCAACGGTCGCGGC
>JAQGKA010000321.1 GCA_028290355.1 Tardiphaga sp.
GAGGCCGGCGTCGATCCGGCCGAGATGGAGGGCATCCGCGCCCGCCTGAAGGAACTCGGGCTCGAACCCTATGACTGCCTGTCGCCGGGATTGATGGACGCCATCGCCGCGCATATGTCGAAGTCCAGGGCGAAAGCGGCCTGACACGGCGGCCTTGATCAGGCTGTGCTGGCGGTGGCATAACTGCCGCCAGCGCGAATGCGTTGCGATCCGCGCAAGCCTGCCGCCGGAGCCACCCAAGCCATGACGATCGAAACCATTTTGCTCAACCGATCGCATGGCGGCACGCAGGGTGTTTACAAACATGCCAGCCGGGAAACCGGAACTGACATGACTTTTTCGGTCTTTGTTCCGCCACAGGTTCGCCGCACCACTTTCCCCGTGGTCTGGTACCTGTCCGGCCTGACCTGCACCCACGCCAATGTCACCGAAAAAGGCGAATTCCGCCGCGCCTGCGCCGAACTCGGCCTGATCTTCGTCGCGCCCGACACCAGCCCCCGCGGCCCCGGCGTGCCCGGCGATCCCAATAATGCCTATGACTTCGGCCTCGGCGCCGGCTTCTATGTCGATGCGACGCAACCTCCGTTCGCGAAGAATTACCGGATGTGGAGCTACATCACCGAAGAACTGCCATCCGTCATCGCCCAACATTTTCCAGCCGATATGGCGCGGCAATCGATCCTCGGCCATTCCATGGGTGGCCACGGCGCATTGACCATCGCGCTGCAGCATTCCGATCGCTACCGCGCCGCCAGCGCGTTCTCGCCGATCGTCGCCCCCTCGCAGGTGCCCTGGGGCATCAAGGCACTCGGCGGCTATCTGGGCGCCGATCACAAGGTCTGGCGCCAGCATGATGCGGTGGCGCTGATCGAGGATGGCGCGCGCTTCCCCGAATTGCTGGTCGATGTCGGCGATGCCGATCCGTTCCTCACCGAACAGCTACGGCCGGAATTGCTCGAAGCCACTTGCGCCAAAGCCGGCATTGCGCTGACGCTGCGTCGCCAGAGCGGCTACGACCACAGCTACTACTTCATCTCGACCTTCATGGACGATCATCTGCGCTGGCATGCGGCACGCTTGAACGCCTGACGTCCTATTGCGGCGCGCCATAGTTTGGCGCGAGCAGCCGGTTGCGCAGCAGGAAGCTCGTCGTACGCGCCCAGGATTCGTCGGTATTGCCACGAAAATCCGCGTTCGCAGCGGTGATCACATGTCCGGTCCGCGCGCTGCGGACGAAAATGGTCATGTTGAGAATCAGGGTCGAGACCTTGTGAACCACACCGGTGATCGCGAGGTCGGCGCCGAGCTTTTGCGCTAATTGTACGTCGCAGCCGCCGCAGGCCTGCAGATTGCTGTTATGCGCTTCCACACGGACCGGCCCGATATCGACAAGATCGAATTTTCCCGAATCCGCCAAACCCTTACGCAACTGATCGCTAACGCTGAGCAGCCGCGCCTGTTCGGCCGCCTGGGACCCATTCCTTTCGCCCTCCAGGCTGGTGTCAGCCAGTTCGAAATCGAACACCGCGGCCTTTTGCGCTTCGGCGCGCGCCGCAGACGAAAGTGCCAGCATCAACACCATGGCAGATAAGATCGTGCGCATGATCGCTCCCTAAAGGTACCGGAACCGCCCCCACCAAAATGTTCGTTGCAACTTATGACGGATCAGCCATGTTTCAAGCAGGAAGTCTCCTGATCGGCAATTGCTGTCGAAGGAGACTCGGATGGGAGGCGTCCTTGGCCCGGCTTTTTTGGGCAATTGTGTGTTGCGTGCTGAGTTCGGCTGCGCTCTCCGATCCGGCCGAGATCAGGATCGGCTATCTCGGCCACGCCGGCATCCGGCCGAGCCTCTCCCTCGTCGACCAACCCGCGGAAAACGACGGCATCGCCGGCGCCCGCCTCGCCATCGAAGACAACAACACCACCGGCCGTTTTCTCGACCAGCGCTTTGCGCTCGACGAGATCCGGTTAAGGGATGGAGAAGACCCCGCCGCGGCGGCGCTGGCGCTTGCCGGTCGCAACGTCGGCTTCATCATCGCCGACCTTTCCGCGGACGCATTGCTGAAGGCCGCTGACGCGCTGCGCGACCGCGGCACACTGCTGCTGAATGCCGGCGCGATCGACGACCGGCTGCGCGAGGAGGATTGCCGCGGCAATGTGATCCACATCGCGCCGACGCGATCAATGCTGGCCGATGCGCTGGCGCAGTATCTGGTGTGGAAGCAATGGAAGCGCTGGCTGCTGGTGGCGGGCTCCCATCCCGAAGATAAGCTCTACGCCGACGCACTACGCCGTGCGGCGACACGCTTCGGCGCTAAAATCGTGCAGGAGCGCGTGTTCGAGGATGCCGGCGGTGCGCGGCGCACCGACAGCGGCGTCACCCTGATCCAGCGGCAGATGCCGGTGTTCACCCAGCAGGCGCCGGCCTATGACGTCCTGGTCGCGGCGGACGAAAGCGAGGTGTTTGCCTCCTATCTGCCGTACCGCACCTGGGATCCCCGGCCAATCGCCGGCTCCGCGGGCCTGGTGCCGACCAGTTGGGACGCCGCGCATGATCAATGGGGGGCGGTGCAACTGCAGAACCGCTTCGTAAAACTCAATGCGCGGCGCATGACCGCGCGCGACATGCAGGCGTGGACGGCCGCGCGCATGATCGGCGAAGCCGCGGCGCGCACCAGGTCCGGCGATCCGAAGGCGATCACCGATTTTCTCAAGAGTCCTGATTTTTCGATCGCCGCCTTCAAGGGTCAGCGGCTCACCTTGCGCGACTGGAATCTTCAGCTGCGGCAACCGATTCTTCTGGCCGACGGCCGCATGGTGGTGTCGGTATCGCCGCAGGAGGGCTTTCTGCACCAGGTCTCGGAGCTCGACACGCTCGGCGTGGATCGGCCCGAAACCAAATGCAAGCTGCGATGATGGAGATATCGTGCATGCGGCGACGTGTATTCTTTGCAATGGCAATCTGGCTGGCGCCCGCCGCGCCGGCCAGCGCCTATGTCGCCTATGTCTCGAACGAGAAAAGCAACACGGTTTCGGTGATCGACACCGAGAGCTGGACGGTGACCAAAACCATCAAGGTCGGGCAGCGTCCGCGCGGCATCGAATTCA
>JAQGKA010000325.1 GCA_028290355.1 Tardiphaga sp.
GCGACGGCACCGTGATCGAATTCACCTCCGAGGAAATCGAGAAGCTGCAGGCCGAAGTCGCCGCAAGGCTTGGCTACAAGCTGGTCGATCACCGGCTCGAACTGTATTGCGTGCCGCTCGACGACGATAAATCGGGCAAGTGAGCTTCGACGTCTTGAGTTTCGATCTTGTCATCTTCGACTGCGACGGCGTGCTGGTCGATAGCGAGGCGCTGGCGTGCGTGGTCCATGCCGACGTGCTGACGCAGCATGGCTACGCGATCACGGCCGAGCAGGTGCATGATCGTTTCCTCGGCCGTTCGGCCCGCGAGGCGCGGTTCGAGGTCGAGACCGAACTCGGCCGCACCTTGCCCGACGCCTACACCGCGCAATTGAAGGCCACGATCGACCGCGTGTTTGGCGAGTCGCTGCAGCCCGTTCCGCACATCGCAGAGACGCTGGCGAGATTGCCCCAGCGCATCTGCGTGGCATCCTCCGGCACGCCGACGCGGATTCACAGCAGCCTCACCACCACCGGCCTGCTCGACCGTTTTGCGCCGCATCTCTTTTCCGCCAGCCAGGTCAGCAACGGCAAGCCGGCGCCGGACCTGTTCCTGTTCGCCGCGGCCGAAATGGGCGTACCGCCGGCGCTCTGCCTGGTGATCGAGGACAGCGTCCCCGGCGTGACCGCCGCCCGTGCCGCCGGCATGGCCGTGCTCGGCTTCCACGGCGGTGCCCACTGCCGGCCTGATACAGCACAGGCCCTGAAAGCCGCCGGCGCCACCGTGACATTCGGCGATATGCGGCAGTTGCCGGGGCTGATCGGCCGGATCGCCCGCCACCCTGCGGCGGCCAGCGTCACCTAACCCCTTGCGGTAACTCGTATTTTCCGAGGATGCTGGATTTCCCGGGCGTTACCCTATAATTGAGCCCTGCGCAGCAAGCGCTGCCCACTCCAGACATTCAGGTTCCATGACCGCGCCGCGCAAGCTGCATATCAAGTCCTACGGCTGCCAGATGAACGTCTACGATGCGCAGCGCATGGTGGACACGCTGGCGCCTGAGGGCTTTGTCGAGACGGCAAGCGTCGATGACGCCGATCTGGTGATTCTCAACACCTGCCACATCCGCGAGAAGGCCTCGGAAAAAGTCTAGTCCGAACTCGGCCGGCTCCGCGTCGCCAAGGATGAAGCCGCGCGCGACGGCCGCAAGATGAGCGTCGTCGTCGCCGGCTGCGTCGCCCAGGCCGAAGGCAGCGAGATCATCCGCCGCGCGCCGGTGGTCGACGTCGTGGTCGGCCCGCAGAGCTATCATCACCTGCCGCAACTGCTGGCCAAGGCGCAAGCCGGTGGCCGCGCGCTGGAAACCGAATTCCCCATCGAAGACAAGTTCGGCTTCCTGCCGCCACCAAAGCCCGCGGCGATTCGTGCCCGCGGCATCTCTTCCTTCGTCACGGTGCAGGAAGGCTGCGACAAGTTCTGCACCTTCTGCGTGGTGCCCTATACCCGCGGCTCCGAAGTGTCGCGCCCGGTGGCGAAGATCGTCGATGACGTCCGTCGCCTCGCCGACAATGGCGTGCGCGAGATCACGCTGATCGGCCAGAACGTCAACGGCTATCACGGCGAAGGTCCCGACGGCCGGCCGTGGCCGCTCGGCACGCTGCTGCGCCGTCTCGCCGAAATTCCCGGCATCGTCCGGCTGCGCTATTCCACCAGCCATCCGCGCGATGTCGAGGACACGCTGATCGAGGCGCATCGCGATTTGCCGGAGCTGATGCCGTTCGTGCACCTGCCGGTACAGTCCGGCTCCGACCGGATTCTGGCGGCGATGAACCGAAAACATACCGCGGAAGATTATCGCCGCGTCATCGACCGTTTTCGCGGTGCCCGGCAAGACATTGCATTTACTTCCGATTTCATCGTCGGCTTTCCCGGAGAGACCGAGGAAGATTTTGCCGCGACTCTCGCACTCGTCACACAAATCGGCTACGCTGGTGCTTATTCGTTCAAGTATTCGCCGCGGCCGGGCACACCGGCGGCGGACATGCAGGAGACGGTGTCAGCAGCAGTGATGGACGAGCGCTTGGTGCGACTTCAGGAACTGATCGACAGCCAGCAATCGGCCTTTAACGCGGCCGCGATTGGCAACACCGTGGACGTGCTGTTCGAACGCGCCGCGCGCAACCCCGGCCAGATCGTCGGCCGCACCGCTTACCTGCAGCCCGCCCATGTGATGGCCTCCGACGACATCATCGGCCAGGTGCTGCCGGTCACCCTGACCAGCCTCGAGCGCTACAGCCTGCTCGGCACGCTGGCGACACCTCCGATTCAACCATTGCAGCCCCTTCCTTCTCACACCGTCACGGGAGCCTGAATTCTTGGCCAAAAGCGCATCGGATTCGCCTTCGCTCGCTGCCCGCAAACTTGACGCCCCCGTACAGCCCGAGACGCAGGTCGTCATCGATTTCGACGACAACCGCGCCGCCTCCTCGCTGGTCGGCCCCTACGGCCAGAACCTCGCGTTGGTGGAACGCCGACTCAATGTCGTGGTGGATTCCCGCGGCAACCACATCACTTTGACCGGAACGCGCGACGCCTGCGATGCGGCGCGCCGCGTGCTCGAGACCCTCTACGCGCAGGCGGTGCAGGGCCACGATCTCGCACCCGGCGACGTCGAAGGCGCGATTCGTGCCACGCTGGCGCAGGGTTCGCTGTTTCCCTTCGACCCCAAGGCGGCGAAAACCTCGACCTTCGAGGCGATCAATCTGCGCAAGCGTCCGGTGCGCGCCCGTACCGCGGCGCAGGATACCTACATCCAGGCGCTGAAGAGCCACGAACTGGTGTTCGGCATCGGCCCAGCCGGCACTGGCAAGACCTGGCTCGCGGTGGCACAGGCCGCGCAACTGTTCGAGCGCAAGGAAGTCGATCGCATCATCCTGTCGCGTCCGGCGGTGGAAGCCGGCGAACGGCTCGGCTTCCTGCCCGGCGATCTCCGCGAGAAGGTCGATCCCTATCTGCGCCCGATCTACGACGCGCTGTACGATCTGATGGATTCGCGCATCGTCGAACGCGCGCTGCAGACCGGCGAAATCGAAATCGCGCCGCTCGCCTTCATGCGCGGCCGTACGCTTACCAACGCCGCGATCATCCTCGACGAGGCGCAGAACACCACCTCGATGCAGATGAAGATGTTTCTGACGCGGCTCGGCGAAAACAGCCGCATGATCATCACCGGCGACCCCTCTCAGGTCGATCTGCCACCCGGCCAGACCTCGGGCCTCGCAGAAGCCGCGCGCCTGCTCGATGGCGTGCAGGGCATCGCGCAGGTCAAATTCACTGCGGAAGACGTGATCCGGCATGAGCTGGTGGCGCGGATCGTCGCCGCCTATGAGGGATTGCCGCAGAAGCCGGCGACCGCAAAATCCTGATGCACACACCTCACTCTGATGGCGAACCCGACACCGGGTTCGCCGGCGAAAGAAGCTCTCGACCGATGACGACGCATTCACTTCCCGCGACAGAGGTTCTCATTGTCGCCGACTGCTGGAACGCCGAGGCCGACGCCGAAGCGGTGATCTTCCGCGCGATCGAAACCGCCGCCGCCATGGTCGATGCCGACACCGGCGACGCCGAACTGGCTGTGATGCTGACCGACGACGCCGGCATCCGCACCCTGAACCAGAACTGGCGCGGCATCGACAAGGCCACCAACGTGCTGTCGTTTCCGGCGCTGCAGCCGCCTGAAGGCGCGCAGGAGCCCGACGACGCGCCGCGCATGCTCGGTGATATCGCCATCGCCTATGAGACCACGCGGCGCGAGGCCGACGAGGAAGAGAAGACGTTCGCCAATCACCTCAGCCATCTCGCCGTGCATGGCTTTCTGCATCTGGTCGGCTACGACCACGAGAAGGACGGCGAGGCCGAAGCCATGGAAGCGCTGGAGCGTGAAATCCTTGCCCAGCTCGGCATTGCCGATCCCTATGCCGATCAGGATCGGGTGATCTGATGCCGGACGGCGACAGTAGCAACGACAATCCGAAGACCGTCAGTAACTTGCCGGCGGTGATCCACGACGGTGAGGTAATGCGCCCCTCCGCCGATGGCTGGCTGACCCGCGCGATCCGCTCGCTGTTCGGCTGGAAGCCCGGCTCGGTGCGCGACGATTTGCAGGTGGTCCTCGATGCCTCGACGCCGGACGAGACCGGCTTCTCCACCATCGAGCGCACCATGCTGCGCAATATTCTCGGCCTGCACGAGCGGCGCATCGCCGACGTGATGGTGCATCGCGCCGACATCGTCGCGG
>JAQGKA010000027.1 GCA_028290355.1 Tardiphaga sp.
TCCCGGTCGGCTATATCCCGTCCACGGCCTATGACCTCGTCAACCTCTACGTGGCCTATCAGCCGACGCAGGACATCACGCTGAACTTCTCGGTCGATAATCTGCTCAACCAGTACTATCGTCCCTACGCTATTCCGGGCGCAGGTGCGGATGGTCTGGCCCAGAACGACGCGCTGTGGACCAGTGCCGGCCCGGGCATCGTCTACAAAGGCGGCCTGAAGGTGCATTTCGGCGGCGCATGATCGCATCTGAAACAACCCGTCCCTCAAGAAATCGCGCTCATGTCCGGGCGCGATTTCCGTTATCATCAACAGCACCACACAGAAGGAGCATTCCATGTTCATCGCGATGAACCGTTTTCAGGTCAAGACAGGGTCCGAGCAGGCATTCGAGACGGTATGGGCGACGCGCGAGTCCTATCTCAGCGAATTGCCGGGTTTTGTCGAATTTCATCTCTTGAAGGGGCCGGTGGCCGAGGATCATACGCTTTACTCTTCGCACACCACCTGGGTCGACAAGGCCGCGTTCGAGGCGTGGACGAAGTCCGAGCAGTTCCGCAAGGCCCATGCCCGCGCCGATAATTCCACCGGCGCCAGCCTGTATCTTGGTCATCCGAAATTCGAAGGCTTCGAGGTGATCCAGTCCGAGCGCAACATCAGCGCGGCGGCCTGAGCCGCATGTCTGCATCCGTGAGGATCCGATCATGACCACCGCCTTGCTTGACGACCTCCAGACCCACATGCGGGAGAACCCCGGCGCTGTCATCGAGGACGTGGCGCGTGCACGAAACGTAACACCGCGCGCCGTCATCAAGGCGCTACCGCCGGAAATGGTGCGGATCGGCGGCGGTGCCGATGCGTTTGTTTCTGCGATGCAGGACATCGCGACATGGGGCGAGGTGACGCTGATCGTGCACACCGACGATGGGATCTTCGAGATCACCGCGCCGGTGTCGCCGGGCGAAGTCGGGCGCGGCTATTTCAACCTGATGCAGCCGAAGGGCCTGCACGGCCATCTGCGCCATGAGCGCTGCGGCGGTGTCGCGTTCGTCGAGCGCCCGTTCATGGGCAAGTCGTCGGCCTTCGCCGCGTTTCTCAACGTCGATGGCGGCGTGATGTTCAAGGTGTTCGTCGGCCGCGACGAGACGCGGGCCCTGAAGGAGGACCAGCTGGAGCGTTTTCGCGCGCTGGCGAAGGCGATCTGCGGCTGATGTCTGCCACCTCTCCCCGCAAGCGGGGAGAGGTAAAGTCCTAGCTGCGGAAATCGATCGCCCGCAGGATGATACCCGGCGGCTTGCCTTCGAGTTCGACGGCGATGAATTTGCGCGAGGCGCGTTCGCCGATCCGGTCGCGCAGCCGCAGGAACTGCTGCTCGCGCTGGCCCGGCGTGGTCCGGCTGGTGCCTTCCAGCTGGTCCATCGCGTCGGTGCTGATGGCGCAGGGCACGCTGGTCTGGTCATCCATCATGGTGAACAGCACGACCATGCGATTGAAGTCGTATTCCTGGAATCCTGCGTTTGTCAGCGCCATCAGGTGATCTCCTCGATCAAGACCCTTATTTGCGCTTCATCGGCGGGTTGAGTTCGGCGATCTTCGACAGGCAATCTTTCTCGGTGGCGTGCGGACCGGTGACGAAGGTGCCGCTGACCTTGGTGCTGTACCAGCCCGAGGTGACGCCGAGGCGGAGCGATTCTTCAGTCTGGACGTGACGCGACAACAGATTCTGCATGAAATTTCCTTTGGGGTGGGATTCACGGTGCGCCCTTTCAGGTCGAATAGCCATGGCTATGTTGGCCGTTGTTCCAGCGCCAGCTGTGTTCCGCAGGCCGGATAAAGCGAAGCGCTCTCGCCTTATCCTCCCCTGGAGGGGGAGGGTCGGCGTGCAGCACGCGCAGCGTGATGCGCGGCGGGGTGGGGTGAAAGCGGCAATGCAGCGGATGAACATTCACCCCACCCCGATGCTCGCTGCGCTCGCATCGACCCTCCCCCTCCAGGGGAGGGTGAGGAGGCGTCTCAATCCTCGCTCTCCTTCATCCGCGCCACCAGCATCTCGGCGACCAGCCGCGTCGAGGGCGAGGCGCTGCGGGCGGCGAGCTGCACCAGCGTCACCTGGGTGGCTTCGAGCCGCTTGTCGCGCAGCGGTATCGCCACCAGCGTGCCGGCTATTATCGCGGGCGCCGCGGAAACCATCGGCAGGAATGTTGCCAGTTCGGTTCGCGCGACCACGATCTGCGCGAAGGCCAGCGAATTGGTCTCGCTGCAGATTTCGAGGCGGACATTGGCCTGCGCACAGGCCTTGTCGAGTTCCTGGCGGATGCCGAACGAGGGATCCGGCACGACGACGCGCAGACCCGCCAGATCCTTCACGGTGTAGGAGCTCTTGCCGGCCATCGGATGGTCCGGCGCGACGATCAGGCAGACCGGCTGCCGCATCCGCCCCAGTTCGATCAGGTCGCGCCGCGGCGCGCGGCCGAACACCAGGCCGAGATCGACGTCGTTCTGGCTGACCATCTCAGCGACATCGCGCGATCCGACCGCGGTGACGGACATGGCAACGCCCGGATATTCCCGGGACAGATCGACAAAGAAATTCGGCAGAAAACTCGCCAGCATGCCTTCGACGGTGGCGATCTTGACCTGGCCGCGACGCAGCGAGTCGAACTCCTCGACCTTGCTGCGCAAGCCGTCCAGCTGGTTGCGGTTCTCGATTGCATAGCGATAGAGCACGTGTCCGGCGTCGGTGAGATTCATGCCGCGGGCGCCGCGCTCGAACAGTTTGACCGACAGCTCTTCTTCCAATCCCTGCACCTGCCGGCTGATGGCCGACGGGGCGATCCGCAGCGATGCCGCCGCCTGTTTGATCGAACCGCATTCGGTGACCACCCGAAAATATCGCACGGCAGTGGATTCAATCATGGCGGTCATCCCAAATGACGCTGCACACCGATACAGCAGGCGCTGGCTAGCGTTCTGATTTTCAGACCGATTGCGTCTAATTTCAATGCTTTTATTCGAAAGCTGGATTTGCCATGATTTTGCCAGGCATTGGTCACGGTCATCGACGGAGAAAACGGATGGTTCAATCCCGGCTCGCTCGCTACGCCCGCATCTCAGGCTCGCTTCTGCTGGCGATGGCCGGCCTGGCCGGTTCCGCATCGCTCGCCTCGGCCGAAGACGTGATCCGCTTCGGCGCGCCGCTGCCGATCACCGGGCCGCTGGCGCCGGAAGCCGTCAAGCAGCAGATGGGCTACAACCTCTGGGCCGAGGAAGCCAACAAGGCCGGCGGCATCAATGTCGGCGGCAAGAAGTACAAGGTCGAGATCGTCTACGCGGATTACCAGTCCAACACGCCGCGCTCGGTGCAGACCACCGAGCAGATGATCACCCAGGACAACATCAACTTCATGTTCGGGCCGTTCGGCTCCGGCGCCGCCAAGGCGGCCAGCACGATCTCCGAAAAATACAAGATGCCGACCATCGCGGCGTCGGCCTCATCCTCGCAGGTCTATGACCAGGGCTACAAATATCTGTTCGGCACCTTCACCCCGAACGACACGCTGACTACGCCGCTGACCCAGATCATCAAGGCCAAGGCGCCCGAGGTGAAGAAGGTCGCGATCCTCGCGCGAAACGACCTATTCCCGCTCGCCATCGCCCAGGAAATGGAAAAGTCCGCCAAGGCCAACGGCATCGAAGTCACCTACTTCGAGAAATACGCCATCAACACACTCGATCACTCCGCCACGCTGTCGCAGATCAAGTCGCTGGCGCCGCAGTGGATCTTCATCACTGGCTACACCAACGATCTCCTGCTGATCCGCAAACAGATGGTCGACCAGCAGATGAAGGCCGCGGTGGTGACGATGATCGCCGGCCCCGCCTATCAGGACTTCATCGAAGCCGCCGGCCAGAGCGCCGAGAATATTTCCAGCGCGTCGTGGTGGCATCCCGCCGAGCAGTATGACGGCAAGGACATCTTCGGCAAAACCTCGAACTTCGTGAAACTGTTCAAGGCCAAGTACAACAGCGATCCGGACTACGGCCAGGCCTCGGCTGCGGTCTCCGGCGCGCTGTTCCAGCTGGCGATCGAGAAGGCCGGGTCGCTGGACCGCGACAAGGTGCGTGACGCGCTTGCCAGCATGGACGTCATGACGTTCTGGGGCCCGGTGAAGTTCGGCACCAACGGTCAGATCAATTCGCTGGAGCCGCCGGTTTTCCAGATCCAGAACCAGAAGCCGGTGGTGCTGTTTCCGGATGCCATCAAGCAGGGTGAATTCAAGCTTGGCGTGAACTGAGGGCAGCGCCCGCTGAGGAATTCACATGCTGGCCGTCCAGGTTCTGATCAACGCGCTGGTGCTCGGCTGTCTCTATGCCTGCATCGCCATCGGCTTCTCGCTGGTGTGGGGCGTGCTCAACGTCATCAACTTGATCCACGGCTCGTTCATCGTGCTGGGTGCCTACCTCGCATGGGGCGCCTATCAATGGGCCGGCATCTCGCCGTGGTATGCGCTGGTGGTCGCGGCGCCGGTGTTCTTCGTGCTCGGTTATCTGCTGCAGCGCCTGCTGCTGAACCGCGTCATCACCGCGCCGGTGCTGGTGACGCTGACGCTGACCTTCGGGCTCGACCTGATCCTCAACAATGCGATGATCTATTACTTCAAGGCCGATTATCGCAAGCTAACGCTGAACCCGCCGACCGGATCGATCTCGCTGTTCGATGTGGTGGTGCCGGTCGATCGGCTGATCGCCACGGCCTCAGCGCTGGCGCTGACAGGCTTGCTCTATCTGCTGCTGCGGCGTTCGAAGGTCGGCCGCGCCATCGTCGCTGTCCGCCTCGATCGCGACGCCGCCGTGCTGATGGGCGTCGATGTCAAATCGATCTACGCCATCGCCTTTGGCCTTGGCGCCGCCTTGGCCGGCTGCGCAGGCGTGCTGATGGCGCTGATCTTCCCGATCTCGCCGCTGACCTCATCGGCCTATCTCGGCAAGGCCTTTGTGGTCTGCGTGCTCGGCGGCCTCGGCAGCGTGTCAGGCGCGCTGGCCGGCGGGCTGTTGCTGGCGCTGGTGGAAGGCATCGGCTCGACGCTGATCGGGCCGGCCCATGCGACCACATTGTCCTTCGTGCTGCTGATCGTCTTCCTTGTGGTTCGGCCGCAGGGCCTGCTCGGCCGAAAGGGTTTTGAATGACCCGGGTCAATCTCGCGCTGCTGCTTCTGATCGCCTGCGTAGCGTCGCTGCCGCTGTTCGGCGGCGCCTATGCGTTGCGGCTCGGCACCATCGCCTGCATGTATGCGATCTACGCGCTGTCGTGGAATATCGTCGGCGGCTTTGCCGGCTATCCGTCCTTCGCCACCGCGGCGTTCTTCGGCTTCGGCGCCTATGCCACCGGCATCCTGCTCAACAAGGGCGTGCCGCTGAGTGTCGCGGTGATTGGCTCTCTGGTGATGTGCTTTGTGCTCGCCGCCGCGCTCGGCGCGGTGCTGCTGCGGCTGCGCGGGCATTACTTCGCCATCGCCAGTCTGTCGCTGGTCGAGGTGTTCCGCGAACTCGTCAACAACGCCACGGATCTCACGGGTGGCGGCATGGGGCTGAACATTCCGCTGGCGTCCGGCTCCGGCATTCTCGCCGACGCGACGTTCTTCTTCTATGCGATGTGGGGCCTGCTGCTGATCACGGCGGTGGTGGTGATCATCGTCTCGGCATCGAAGCTCGGCTTCGGCCTGAACTGCATCCGGCAGAACGAGACGGCGTCCAACATGGTCGGCTTGAATTCCACGCTCTACAAGAGCATCGCCTTCGGCCTGTCGGCCTGTTTCGTCGGCGCCGCCGGCGGCATCTATGCAGCCTGGGTGCATTACATCGATCCGTCCGACGTGTTCGACATTCTCTACTCGGTGAAGCCGATCGTGATGGCGCTGATGGGCGGGCTGGGGTCGCCGCTCGGCGTGGTGTGCGGCGCTTTCGTCTACCTCGGCCTCGAGGAGGTGGTCTGGCGCAACTACATCCAGATCCATTCCGGCGTGCTCGGCGTGCTGATCATCATGTTGCTGCTGTTCCTGCCGCACGGCCTGATCTCGCTGCGCTCCGGCATGTTCTGGCGGAAGGCAAAACATGTCTGAGATACTGCACCTCAGCAACGTCTCGCGGAACTTCAGCGGATTGAAGGCCCTGAGCGACGTCAGCATCTCCGTCAGCAGGGGCGAAGTGCTCGGCCTGATCGGGCCGAACGGCGCCGGCAAGACCACCCTGGTCAACACCATCTGCGGCGTGACGCCGGCAAGCTCAGGCGCCGTGACCTTCGACGGCCGCGACATCACGCGGGTCAAAACCTATCAGGCCGCGCGGCTTGGCCTGTCACGCACCTTCCAGATCGTGCAGCCCTTCGCCGAATTCACCGCGCTCGACAATGTCGCGGCGGCCGCTTTGTTTTCGCAGCCCGGCGAAAGCCTGAAATCCGCCCGCGAGGAAGCCCGCGCCCATCTGGCCTTC
The DNA here is from genome assembly GCA_028290355.1 of Tardiphaga sp. Taxonomy (GTDB): domain Bacteria; phylum Pseudomonadota; class Alphaproteobacteria; order Rhizobiales; family Xanthobacteraceae; genus Tardiphaga. Next base: position 6,489 of record JAQGKA010000027.1, read on the forward strand.
GTCGGCCTCGATGCGCAGGCCAATCAGTCGGCGGCGACGCTGACCCTGGCGATGCGCAAGCGGCTCGAACTGGCGAAGGCACTGGCGATGAAACCGAAGCTGCTGTTCCTCGACGAGGTCAATGCCGGCCTCAACAGCGCCGAGGTCGAGCGCGCCACCAAGCTGATCCATCAGCTGGCGGCCGGCGGCATCACCATCGTGATGATCGAGCATCTGATGAAGGTGGTGCTCAATGTCTGCACCCGCATCGCCGTGCTGCATAACGGGCAGCTGATCGCCGACGGCGCGCCGCGCGACGTCATCAAGAATCCCGCCGTGGTCGATGCCTATCTCGGCCAGCAATACGCACAACGGAATGCCGCCCGTGGCTGATTCCCTGATCCTCGAACTGCAAGGTCTGCGCGCCGGCTACGGCGAGATCCAGGTGCTGTGGGGCATCGACATGGCGGTGCGCCGCGGCGAGATCACCGCGCTGATCGGCTCCAACGGCGCCGGCAAGACCACCTTGATGCGCGCTCTGTCCGGGCTGATCCCGATGCAGGATGGCCATTACTTTTCCGAAGGCAGGGACCTGACCGGCGATACCGCCGCGCAGATCCTTGCTCACGGCATCGTCCACGTGCCCGAGGGTCGGCGGCTGTTTGGCGCCATGAGCATCGAAGACAACCTGCTGATGGGCGCCTATTCGCGCAAGGCCAGCCGCGCCGACATCGCCCGCGATATGGAGCGGGTCTACACGACGTTTCCGAAATTGCTGGAACGCCGCAACCAGGCCGCCGCGACGCTGTCCGGCGGCGAGCAGCAGATGTGCGCCATCGGCCGCGGGTTGATGAGCGCGCCGCGCCTCTTGATGATCGACGA
>JAQGKA010000332.1 GCA_028290355.1 Tardiphaga sp.
CGAATTCGACCTGCTTGAACGGCGGCGCCAGCTTGTTCTTGACGACCTTGACGCGGGTCTGGTTGCCGACCACCTCGTCGCGCTCCTTGATCGCGCCGATGCGGCGGATGTCGAGGCGGACGGAAGCATAGAATTTCAGCGCGTTGCCGCCGGTGGTGGTTTCGGGCGAACCGTACATCACGCCGATCTTCATGCGGATCTGGTTGATGAAGATCACCATCGTATTGGATTTGTTGATCGAGGCGGTCAGCTTGCGCAGCGCCTGGCTCATCAGCCGCGCCTGCAGGCCGGGCAGCGCATCGCCCATCTCGCCTTCCAGTTCGGCGCGCGGCACCAGGGCGGCCACCGAATCGATCACCAGCACATCGACCGCGCCGGAGCGCACCAGCGTGTCGCAGATTTCCAGCGCCTGCTCGCCGGTGTCCGGCTGCGAGATCAGCAGTTCGTCGATATTGACGCCGAGCTTGCGGGCATAGACCGGGTCGAGCGCGTGTTCGGCGTCGATGAAGGCGCAGATGCCGCCCTTCTTCTGGCCTTCGGCGACCGTATGCAGCGCCAATGTGGTCTTGCCGGAGGATTCCGGTCCGTAGATTTCCACCACCCGGCCGCGCGGCAGACCGCCGACGCCGAGCGCGATGTCCAGACCCAGCGAGCCCGACGAGATCGTCTCCACGTCCATGGAGCGGTCGTTCTTGCCGAGCTTCATCACCGAGCCCTTGCCGAACTGGCGCTCGATCTGGGAGAGCGCGGCCGACAGGGCCTTGGTCTTGTCCATGGAGGATCCTTCAACGATACGCAGGGCAGTCGGGGTCGAGGCCATATCTAGCTCCTTATGAACGGGATTCGCGTGACGGACAAACGGGCGGGATGTTTGATCGGCTGGGAACACCGTACCCTATTCGTTCTATGTTCGCAATATGTTCTTTTGAGTACTGGCCCATTTTAATCCCTGGTGGCCTGTTTTGATTCTGGCCGTGGCCTGGTTCGAAGTGTAGGGGACCGGGCAGACAGGAATTTGGCTGCAGCTTAAATTGCTGAATGCCCCTTTACAGATTCCAGATCCAGCAAAGCAGATCGCCCGACGTGGGCGGTCAGGATGTGGAGCTTGCTGACGACCATGCGGCGTGGACCGAGGCCGCTGGCGTTTGCCGCGATCTAGGCTGCGATCTTATCGCCGAGTCCGCATCCAATTCAGAATGGCAGCTGGCGGTGCTGGACGAATCCGGGGTGGCTATTTTCAGATTTAGGTCCATTGCGGAAAAACTCTGATGCGAGCCGCGGTCCAATTTGGAAAAATAGAACGCTTGGCACCGAAGCGTTCCGTAACAGGAACGCCCCGTACTTTATGTGAATTCGAACCGAAACATTTGAACCTTAAGATTGCCGTCATGACCAATGTCCAGGGTGACGTGCGCCCTACAAATGGAGTGCCAGCGTTAGTAAAGCTATTGGGGAGTAAAATGGATTTTTTTCAGCAGAGTCTTGCGGCTGTCAACGACAGGGCGGCCAATCTAATTGCTCAACTATGCGAATTGAACCAACTCCGTGAGCGGTTCAGATAAGCGCAACTATCCGCTCGGAGATCGCGGCGCCGATATCGGCGGACAACAACGCGAGCCTAGAATAAAGGCCGCCTTGTTGGCGGCCTCTTATTACAGCCCCTTACCGCCGTCGGTCGCCCCTCGCGCAATCAAATGCATGTCGAGTGGGGCGACCTTGGCGAGGATAGTTCTTGTCCCGACCGGGACTGGGCCGGCTATCGCCCATATTTGGCCCCGCTGTCCAACTTTCCGGAAGTTGAGCTAAATCAAACTCACAATCAGATGTCGTGCATAGTCTTGTGCATGACAAACAGATCACATGCGCTGCATCGACTGAGAGCCATCCAGTGCGAACAGCGAGCCCGTGAGGCGCCCGATCCGGCCTCTCAGCGGGAATGGGAAGAATTGGCGGTAGAGTGGCACCTGATGGCAAATCTAACCGCAGTTGCCGCGGGCGAGATTTCTCACATGGAAGTTGGCTGGCAATGACAACCCCAGAACGAGTTTTGATGAGGCGCAGGCTCCAGGCGTTGGAAGATGCGAGTCCTGTCTCTCCCGACGATCATCGCAAGAGCGAAGATGCGTGGTTGAAGGATTTCATTTCGCGCCTCGCTGACACCATCGCCAACATCGGGAACAAGTTGCCGAAGTAAGATCCCACAAGACCGTAAGGCCGCTGCCCTTTCGAGGTTCCTTAACCGGCCATATTTTAATATGACGAATGACAGCCTATAATCTGGCGGTGACATGATGGTCGAAACCCGACGCGCCACACGCCACCGGGCCCGGATGGCCGCAACGATTGCGTTCGGCGGAACTGCAATCGATTGTACGGTCCGCGACCTATCGACCACCGGAGGGGCAATAGAGGTTACCAACCAAATCGATATCCCCGAGGAATTCACGTTGATTGTACCGGACCACGCATTGCGTCTCCCCTGCCACGTCGTGTGGCGCAGCGGATTCCGGATCGGCGTGAGGTTCGACTAGAGGCCGCCGCAGTTGGCGGCCTCTTTCGTCCAGCAAGGCGGTGGCGGCGGCTGAGTGGTCAGTTTTGATCATCGTCAGAATGCGCACACAATTTCCCACTTAGGTGGGCTCCGTTTGTGACAGTCCGGTTACACGGAGATTTCCGATGGAACGCCGAACCTCTATCTTACCTTCGAAGCAGGATCGTTTTTGGCAAGCAATCGAGGAGGAATTGATCGCCTTCGAAAAGCGCGAGAATGCGTTCAAGGCGAGGGAGCGGAAAGAACGGATCGCCCGCCTCGGTTTCCTGCTGGATAGCGCAGACGAGAACGAGCTTTTTCACTGACGCGGCACGCCTCGGTTGGCAGCCTCTTCTTCATCGAGACGGATCAGATCAGAACTACCTTCCGGAAGCCGGTCCCGGCCCATTTTGCTTTGGCCGCGGCCTGCTTGAGGACTGGAACGTTCATAGGCCTAAATACTTCTCCTTTGCCGGCGCGACATCGCGGCCGCCCATGGAGAAAAGAATGAAACGTCTACTACTGATCGGCTTCGCCGCCTGCGCGTTTGCGGCAATGCCCACCCTGTCCGCTTCGGCCATGCCCGTTGCAGCTCCGGACGCCATGATGGCCGGAACCGATTCCGTAATTCTCGCCAAGGGTGGCCATGGTCACGGTGGCGGCCATATGGGTCGCGGCGGTCGTGGCCATCATTATGGATGGGGTCGAGGTCGCGGCCATCACTATGGATGGTCGCGCGGCCGACATCGCGGCTGGTAAGCTCCGAAGCCAATATTCAATTCAGAGGCCGCCTCGGTTGGCGGCCTTTTTGTTTTGACCCGCTTCGCCTTGCAGTCGTCGCGCGCATCCGGCCAATCATGACGGCGACGCCGATCACGCCTGCAAGCGCTTCTCGCCTTTAGGACCCGGCGTTCTCGTCCTCGACCTTGCTAATGGAGTATCCGGCTTTGCGAAGGGCAACCATCGCAGCCTTGGCGAGATGCGTACTTTCTTCGTCACTTTTCACGACCTGATCCCACGTCGTGCCATGCCCAGAGCTGGGATGATCGATGAAAGCGGTTTTGATGGCGCTCGTGATGACAATGAGGACGTCTTCTGGCATCCGGGTTTCCTCCGCCTTTCGCCAAGCATAGCACGGGAGCCAAGCAGGTGCGACCCGGCGTCACGCCGAGTAAACGCAGCGCCCACCTTGAAAACGCGTGGCGTTGCGGAACCTATCCCGGCCGAAGGAATAGGTAGGAGATGAGCACTTCCCAGGTGACCTGCAAATGCGGTGCGCTCTATGAGCGGACCGAGTTCAATGCCGCCCCACGCGCGGCCGACAGATTTTCATGCACGGTGTGTGACTATACCCTGGAGGTATTCACCGGGACCAGCGCGCCGACCTATCGGCTGATATCGGGACCGCTTCGGGACTAACCTGCCCTTCACTGCGGTGGCCTGTTTTGAATAAGCGAATGGCCCCATTCAGCCCATGACCACCTGCCCTAACCGGCGGGTTTTTCCTGGCTTGGCGGGACTACAGACCCGCGCAGTGAATCTGGAACTTCGACACCGTCCGCGGCATATTCCGTGATCTTGTTTCGCAGCGTCCTGATGGAGACACCGAGCAAGCGCGCCGAAACGGTCCGGTTGCCGTCGGTCGTCGCAAGGGTTTCAAGCACCAGATCGCGCTCAATGTCCTTGATGTGAGATCCGACAAGACATCGAGCCAGGCGACGTCGCGTTGAACCGGAAACCGGCAACTGATGTGAGGGGTGCGACATGCATCCTCCCTGTAAAAACATTAACGCCCCGCCCGACCGCAAGAGCATAGCAAAACGGTTAACAGATCCTTAATGGCCAATTGCGCGTGCAGGGCAAGTGCAGAAACCACCCCTCCTCATATCCATTAAGATATTGTTATTGCTATTAAAACTCCATAGGTTCGGTACTTCGCGGGGTACTGGCCTGTTTCCGACTGGAGCGGCCTGGTTTGAATTCAGCCGCGGGCCATTCGATTTATGTCGATTCCCGGACACAAGGTGAATTAAGATTTGAAAATCACCGCACCGCCTTCGGCAACTCGGTGACTGAGAGCCGATACCGCTCTCGCCCGATCCAGGGGGGCATCACATGCCCGATTGCCAAACGTCTCAAGGCCTGCCTCTGCTTCCGATTGAACATCCGCGATGTCTGCGATGCTCTGCGAGGATGACGCTTACGGGCTTTCAAGAAGGGCCCAAGGGTTACGATTTGCGGATGTTCGAATGTGCCAAATGCACCTACACCCACGTCGTTCGCGTCGAAAGCGACCCGATGAAATCATCAGGGGCGATGAAGTGGGTTGCGAGCGACCTCAAGCCGCCGCGGTGAGCAAGGAGCACTTCCTTCCACCGTTGTATTCCGACGCCGCGCCGTGTTCGCGGGCAGCTCGCCTTCATTTTTGCACCAAATTGACACATTTTTCGGTCGACGCGCAAAGCGACTTGGTTTAGCGGTACCATCGTGCTTTCGGCAACCACCGGTGCTGAGGGTCGCTTCACTCGCCCAGCTGTGGTCGTCCCTGTGCCCCGATTTTATTTTCACATCGTCGCCGACACCACCTTCCTCGACGAAGAGGGTACCAGCTTCGCCGATGGCAAGGCGGCGCTGCTGCACGCCAAGCAGCTGGCGGCGGAACTGGTCCGTAGCCTGAACCTGCAGGACGGCACCATCGTTGTCGAGAATGAAGACGACGGCAAATTGTTCGAAGTGCCGCTATCCGGCTTGTCGAGCTGACCCATTGCCGTGATCGCGCTCACTGGCTCCCTGTGTCGGATGCCGCGCAAACAAGCCGCGGTCACACGCCCAGCCTTTTCGACACCGCCGGTTGCGCCTCGCGCCGTTTGTCGTCAGTCTGGCGCCAGTGCCTATGCTTCCAGTCGATTGAAGGCGCCGATGATCCATCCCGCCGCGAAATTCCAGTTCGAACGCGCGATTCACGAATATGCGCGCTGGCTCGCGGTGGCGGAGGACGATCGTTCAGCGGCGCCGGCGTGGTGGTGGAGCCCTGCGCTGGCCGCGCGCGAGTCGCGCGAGCCGATGCCGCATGACTGGTCGCATATGCTGGGATTGCCGAACGGCGCGACCTACGCGGACGCCGCCCAGATATTTCTCCGGGCGCTCGCCGACCAGACCTCGCTGCCCTGGCCGGAAGAATTCCCGCGCCGTTACCGGGCACCGGCCGCCATGGAAGCGGACAGAACCTAGTTCGCGGTGCTGCCGGTCTTGGTCCGCTTCACCGGCGCCGGCTTCGGCGCCTCGCTGCGCACGTTGCCCCACGGATCGACACCAGCCTTGGCGTCCGGGATCTTGCGCAGCGACTCGCGATAGGCCTTCTCAGCGATCGCGTCCTGCTCCTTCTCCTCCGGCGACTTGCTCTTCAGATCGGGCATCAGGTTCATGTGCTGAGCCGACGCCGGCGTAGCCAGATAGGGCCCTGCAAGCAATGCGACCAAGGCCGCGGCGTGGAGTATTTTCATGCGGAAGCTCCGTGGACATCTGCCCGGCTTATATCACCGCATCGACACATGCGCCAAGCGCGCAGCGGCATAACGGCCTTCTCCGAACGGGACACCATCAGCAACGATCCGGTGATCGATCTTCGCGAACGCTGAACCCCCCGCCACGCGCTGCCGCAGGTCACCAAGGCCGATCGGTCAGTAGCGCCCACGGCCAACGTTGCCGCCGCCATAGCCGCCGCCTCCGTAACCGCCGATATACGGACGCGGCATCGGTTCGTAGTACACCGGCGGCGCGCGCCTGATCACCACGACCTCGTCGTCGATCTCGCGCAGCCGCCGGGCCGGCGTGCGTTCGGCGCGCTTCGCATCGGGATCGGCGCGCTTCTTCGCCGGCAGGTTGGCTTTTTGGGGCCTCGCCGCGGGTGGCGCGCCACATGGGCATGTCGGCGCGGCCAGCGCGACATTGGTCGGCTGAAGGGTGGCCGCGGCTGCGGGGCTGAGGCGGTTGCGGGTACGCTCCTCGAGCTTCTTCGCCGTCGCGGTCAGATCGCTGTCGGGATATTTCGTCAGAAAATCGCGATACGACGTTCCGGTGTTGCCGATGACGGCATTGTTCCACGCCACCATCTTGTAATGCCGGTCGAGCCATTCGCGCGCCTGCGGCCCGAGTGGCGGCTGGGCGTAGAGCCCGACAAAGGCTTCATAGGCTTCCACCGAGCCGTCCGACACGATCATTTCATTGGCTGCATCAACCGGCTTGCCCCGCAATTCGCGACGCCAGTCATCCACCGTGCGCTTTGCCGCGACAGCCTTCGCGCCGGTCTCGCCCTGGCCGAAGAAGCGGAAGTCGCTGACCAGCGAGGAGCTTTCCCATGGCGTCTGGCGGCCCTCGGTGGCCTGGTTGACCGACAGCCTGACGCGCTTGAAGGCGTCCTCGATCGCAAGATTCGGCTCGCGCCCGGCTTTCAGCAGCGCCGTCGTATAGGGGCTGTTGCCGCCCTTGCCGTCCTCGGCTTCCGCGCCCGGTGACGTCGAAAACGACAGCAGCGTGCCGGCGGTGCCAAGCTTGACATCGACCTGCGCCAGGCCGCGACCGGTGGTCTTGTTGATCTCGGGGAATGGATTGTTGCGGCAGGCGTCGAGCAGGATGATGCGGGTTTTCGAGGGCACCGAGGTCAGCGTGTTGAGGATGTCGTTGAGCCGCACCGCCTGCAGCGGAATGTCCGCCTCGCGCTTCGGATCGATATCGACCGGCACCAGATAGTTCTCGCCGTCGATCTGCAATCCATGACCGGCGTAGAACACCAGCGAGATGGTGTCCGGCCCCTTCGCTGCGACGCTGGCCGCAAACTCTCCGATCTTCGCGCGCAAGTCATTCTGCGTGAGGTCGGAGGCTGACTGCACCTCGAAGCCGGCGTCGCCGAGCATCTGCGCCATCGCCTTGGCGTCGTTGACGGGATTGGGCAGCGGCATCACCGCACGATAGGCCGACTGGCCGATCACCAGCGCGATCCGGCTTTCCGCCAAAGCGGCCTGCGAACCAAGCACGACGGCAGCGGCTACAATGGCGTTGCGAAGGACAGGACCAACCATCAAACGATCTCCCCGGCGGCAGTCCGGTCTGCGTGGCGGAGTTCCGCCCGCCGCCGTGATCGGATCAGATGGGTCGCACACCAGCAATGCGGCGACCTGCCGCGGCAGGTATCAGTCGCGACGACCGGGGACGGGGTTCAATGCGGAGTTCGCGGCTCGGCCGGCGTTACTTCTTTTTGGCAGCGGTCGCTGGCGCCGGCGCTACGCCGCCCCACGGGTCATATTTTTCCTTGGGATCAGGAATTCGCTCGAGCGCGGCCTTGTAGGCCTTCTCATCGACCTTCGGACCTTCCTGGACCTTTGGACCCTCACCGCCCTGATTGCGCTTGCCGCCCAACTGCGCGGCGGCCGGTATCGTCAGCAACGCCACGGCCATAACGGCCACAAAAAAGGTTTTCATCGCATGGTTCCTCCGGCCGACTTGATACCCCGCCAGCCCGGCTTTTTCCTAGCCCAATCATGGCCGGATCGCGACTGCCGGCATGGTAAATGACGGATTAAGAATTTCGATCGAATGATCGGCTAAAACAAACCCGATTTTGGCATGTTTCGCATAGCGTCCAGCGATTAACACGGCGGATGACGGATGGCGCGCCGCGCCCTCGACAACCAACGCGAGCCGCGGAATCAAAGACGTGGTCAGGTTTGCAAATTCAGTGACGATGCATGGCGGATCGATGACGGGCACGGCCAGCCAGCATTCGTTGCCGGGAGACGCGCTTGCGCCACTCACGGCCATCGCCGTCGAACCGTGGCGCGCGCTCGCGGAACGCGCCATCGAGCCTAATGGCTATTATCTGCCGGAATGGGAACTGGCGGTGAACGCCTCTGCGACCAACCGCACCGACGTCTCGGCGCTCGCCGCATGGAGCGACGTGGCCGGCGCACCGCACCTGATCGCGCTGCTGCCGGTGATCTCGGCGTGGCGCGCTTACCGATTGCCGCTGCCGGCGCTGGTCAGCGCCCATCCCTATGGCACGCTCACCACGCCGCTGCTCGATCGCGACATGGCGCGGGACGCCGTCGCACGCTTGCTGGATCAGGCGCGCAACGCCGGCGCACGGGCGTTGGTCCTGCGCGATATGTCGCTCGATGGCGCCACCATGAAAGCCATCACCGAAGTTCTCCGCGAGGCCGGCACCACGCCCTGCGTGCTGCAATCCCATGCCCGCGCCTGTCTCGATGCGACCCGCGACGCCGAGGAACTGTTGCACGACGCGCTAGGCTCCAAGAAGCTGAAGGAGCTGCGCCGGCTGCGCAACCGGCTGGCCGAGCAGCATGGTGCGGTGACCTTCCATGTCGCACGCACACCCAATGACGTCGCCTCCGCGCTTGAAATCTTCGTGACGCTGGAAGCCAGTGGCTGGAAGGGCAAACGCGGCACCGCGCTGCTACAGGATCCCGGCGACGCCGCCTTCATCCGCCGCGCCACCGTTGCCCTGGCAGAGCGAGGCCAGTGCGAAATCGTCACGTTGCGCGCCGGCGATACACCGGTCGCCGCGGCGATCGTGCTGCGACATCTCGATCGTGCCTTCTATTTCAAGCTCGGCATCGATGCGCGCTTCGCCAAATTCTCACCCGGCGTACAGCTGACCCTCGACCTCACTCGCCATCTGTGCGCCGACCCGGCCATTGCGAGTGCCGACTCCACCGCCAGCGCCGGCCACCCGATGATCGATCCAATCTGGCGCGGTCGGCTTGGTATCGGCGACGTGCTGATCCCGCTGCGGCCTGATGATCCCGTGGTGGCGCTGATCCATGCCGCGCTGACGCTGCGCCAGGTTGTTCGTGAGGCGCTGCGCCGCGTCAGGGACACGATGCGAAGGCCTACTCCGCCGCCTGCGCGTTGACCTCCGCCGACACCTGCCGGATGGCGCGGGCGAGCTGATCCGCCGGCTGCGCGCCGGAGATCGCGTATTTGCCGGCGAACACGAAGGTGGGCACGCCGGAGATGCCCTTGTCGGAAGCCTCCTTGGCCTGCGCCGAAATCAGATCGACGTCCTCATCGGTGGCGAGGCGCTTGCGGATGTCGTCGGCATCGAGCCCGACATCGGCCGCGGCCTGCACCAGCGTCTCGCTCAGTGTGAGATCGCCGCCATCGCGAAAATACAATTCCATCAGCCGCTGCTTGATCTGCGCTGACTTTCCCGAGGCATCCGCCCAGTGGATCAGGCGATGGCAATCGATGGTGTTGGGCTGGCGCTTCACGCTCTCCGGCCGATAGGTCAGGCCCTCCTCGCCGGCAGCGGCGACGACGCGCTGCGCGATGCCCTTGTAAGCCTCCACGGAGCCGAACTTGGTTTCCAGATAGGTGGAGCGGTCGATGCCCTCGCGCGGGATCCAGGGGTTGAGGAAGAACGGCCGCCAGTGCACCTCGACCGGCACGTCGGGCGCCAGCGCCAGCGCATTCTCGATGCGGCGCTTGCCGATGTAGCACCACGGGCAAACGACGTCGGAGACGATATCGATCTGAAGCGGCTTTGTGGCGCTCATGAGCGTTCCTCGCTGGCAGTTCATCAAAACATAGGCGACGCGCGGGGCGCGGGCAAGGCAAGCCGACCCGGAAGGCGACAGACGGCGCAGCCCGCTTACGCCCCCATCGCAAATGACGGCCATGACACGCCGCCGCGCTGACAGCTAACGCGACAGCAAACACGTCGAGGTGATTGTCGCCCACGCATCGTTTGACCTGGCGCAAGGCCGATCTGGCGGCGTGCTGTATTCAAGTGATCACCGATTGGCAAAGGGGAATGGTACCATGTGGATTACCGGGGACGACTTTCGCATCAAGGCTGAGAACTTCGATCCAACCAATGGCTTCAACATCCTCCGTATCATCTGCGGTGCGTTTCTGTTCCCGCACGTCGCCGGGAAATTCGCGGCGGGCGCCGTCTCCGCCGGCACAGCGGGATTCTTCGCCAAGGCGGGCTTCCATCCACCGGAGGTCTGGGTGTTGATTGCCGCTGCCGCTGAAACTGCAGCCGGGATCGCGCTTGTTCTGGGCATCTGCACCCGCTTCGCGGCGCTGGGTGCCGTCGTACTGCTGTTGTTCGCGGTCTACGCCCTGCAATTCGTCAAGGGCTTCGGCTGGACCTGGAATACGGGTGGATACGAATATCCGGTGTTCTGGGCGATCACATCGCTCGCGGTGGCCATCGAAGCATGGAAGACAAACCTGAAACGCGCGGTGCCAGTTCGCGGACCGGCAGCCGTAAAGCTCGCCGCCTGACAAGAGGCGCAAGCCCACACATCCGATAACAAAAGACCGGCAGCCAGCGATGACTGTCGGTCTATTTTTTTGTGCCGGCCGGCGGCTTCAATTTCAGCTTGGCGATCGCCGCGCGGATCGGCGCGAACGGTCCGTATTTATGCTGCTGGGCGCTGAACCCATCTGCATAGGGGCCGTAGGCGGCATCGACCGGCTTCTTCATCAGATCCGGAAAATCCTTGTCCAGCCCCGCCTTCACCGGCCGCGACTGCGAGATCATGTAGGCGGCAAGGTCCCAGGCCTGCTCGCCGGTCAGCCGCGGATTAAGATAGTCGGCGCCGTGCGGCATGTTGGAATGCAGGAAATTGGCCGCCATGATCAGTCGCGCCATGCCGGCGCCGTTGTTGAAGCTGTCCGGCCCCCACAGCGGCGGCATCATGTAGCCGAGATCCGTCGTCGGCAGGCTGCGGCGGATCCCGGAGCCATCCGTATTGTGGCAGGCAACACATTTTTCGGCATAGAGCGCCTTGCCACGCACCGGATCGGCCGCGCCCTTCAGCTCCGGGATCGAGCCCGCGCCGAGCCCGGGCAGAATCTTTCCCGCCGGCACGCCGGACGACAGAAACTTGATATAGGCGACGATGGCCTGCATCTCGGTGCTGTCGTTCGGCAATTCGCGCCCGTTCATGCTGCGCAGCATGCAGGAGTTGACGCGATCCTCGATGGTGATCTCCGCGCCGAGCCGGGCGCTGTATTGCGGAAACAGTTCAAACAAACCGAAGATTGGCAGACCGAATTTCTTGGTGCCGGCCTGCAGGTGGCAGTTGCTGCAGGCAAGGTTATTGCCGGCATAGCGCTTGGCGGGATCGGCGACTTCAGGTCCGATATGGGCGTAGGTCGCCGTGATGAGATCGCGGCCGCGCCGCACCAGCCGCCCCTGGGTGTCGTCCGGCAGCGCGCCGACCTCCGGCGCCGTCCAGATGACGGGCGGCGCGGTTTGCGCGCGCGAAACGCCGGTGCCGAATACGCCAGCCACCATGACCGCGAGAACGGACAGCGACGCAGAACGAAGTTTGGCATGAGGTGACGGCATCGGCAGCCCGGATCTGGAGGACGACGAACATCGAACACCCATGCCCGGCGCTGTCAATCAGCTGTCAAGACGGGCGGCTATCTCTCGCAGCCGCTCCGCGGTGGCCTCATCCGCCGGAAAGAACGTCTCTACCGCGATTTCCGACAGCGTGATGTCCAGCGGCGTGCCGAACACCATCGTGGTCGAGATAAAGCTCAGCACGTCGTCGCCGAGCCGCATCCGGAACGGCACCGCTACGGCATCTGGCGTAACCGGCGCGGATCGCGCCGGGACCGGATAGGTTTTCAGTTCCTGATAGAGCTTGAGCAGTTCGGGATCGGCGGTCGCCTCGCATTGCCGGTGCAGCCGCTCCAGCAGATGCGCGCACCATTCGCCGAGATTGAGCGTGCGCGACGCCAGGCCCTCGGGATGAAAGGCGAGCCGCAGCACGTTGAGCGGCGGCGCCAGCCGCTCGGGCGCGAGGCCCGCCAGCAGCGGCATCACCATGCGATTGGCCGACACCAGATTCCAGTGCCGGTCGATGGCCAGCGCCGGATAGGGCTCGTGCGCCTTCAGCACGACATCGATGGCGCGCCGGGCCGCGGCCAGCGCCGGATCGTCCAGCGCACGCTGCGGAAAATGCGGCGCGAAGCCCGCGGCGACCAGCAGCACGTTACGCTCGCGCAGCGGCACCTCGAGCCGTTCCGCCAGACGCAGCACCATGTCGCGCGACGGCGCCGCGCGGCCGGTCTCGACGAAACTCAGATGCCGCGCGGAGATCTCTGCGTCGCCGGCAAGATCGAGCTGGCTGAGCCGGCGGCGCTGCCGCCATTCACGCAGATGCTCGCCGATATGGGCGGGCCTGGCCGGTGATGAAATCGCGAGCTGTGCATTCATGGCGAAAAGCTAGCATGCGATTTTCACAGCTTCCATGACCTCGGAGGTAATCGATTTGCGTCTGCACGGCGGTCATCTTCCGATCCATCGTCAACCGAACGAAGGAGAATGACCATGATCAACCCATCCCTGCTGCTGCGCCGCGCCATCCAGATCGATGCCGCCGTGAGCGGCGCCATGGCGCTGCTGCTGACATTCGGTGCCAGCCTGCTGGCGCCATTGCTGCATCTGCCGGAACCGCTGCTGCTGGAGTCCGGCATGTTCCTGATCGGCTATGCCGCGCTGGTTGGCTGGCTCGGCACCCGCGACGCGATGCCGAGGGCATTGGTGATGGTCATCATCGCCGGCAATGCGCTGTGGACGCTCGGCAGCATCGGGCTGCTGTTCAGCGGCGCCGTGGCGCCGAACCTGCTCGGTGAGGCCTTCGTCGCGCTGCAGGCGATTGCAGTCGGCGTGTTCGCCGAGCTGCAATATCTCGGCCTCCGGCGCAGCAGCACCGCGCAGCCGGCCTAGGCTGCGGCTTGCGCCTTGACGCTCTTCGCCTTGCGGCCTTTGGTCGTCGCGGATGTCTTCTTCGCGGCGGCCTTCGGCTTCGGTGCGGCTTTCGCCTTGCTGGCGTGGCCGTTCAAAAGCTTTTTCTTCTCGGCCTGCTTCAGCACCTTCTTCTCGGCCTTCGCCTTGAGCTTCAGCTTCTCGGCCTTCGCCTCGGCGCGCTTCTTCTTGCGCTTCTTCTCGCAGGAATCGCACTTGCAGCCGATCGGCTTCAGGTATTCCTTGAAGTAATCGGTGCCGTAATCGTAGTTGATTTCCACGCCGGGCTCGATGTTCTTGATGGCCCGGATAATGATCTTGCGCTTGCGCGCGCTGACATCGGATTCCGCATTCGGCTTGCAGGCATGGTTGATATAGCGCGCGATGTTCTCGCGCACCGAGCCGTCGACGGTCCAACGCTTCGTGATCTGGAACAGGTATTTGTTCTCGACCGCGTCGTCCTTCTTCTTGTTGCAATCAAGCATCGGGCCGAAATAGCGGATGATCTTGCTGCCCTTCTTGATCGGCTGGGTGGCGAACAGGCCGAGTCCGGTTTTGGAGCGGCCGACGCGGTAGGGCTTGCTGGACGAGACGGGCATGATCTGAAGGCACTGACGCTGCTGGGGACAAAAGACGCGGAAGGAGCTTTGTAGATCGATTCCGCAGCTCCTGTCAGCACTCCGAGTGAACCTTCCCCAGCTTGTGAACGTCAAAGGGGTGTTATTTCCCGCCACAGGATGCATCCCGATGTCGCGTTTCTCGTCTGCCGCCATGGTCGCCACGATACTGACCTGCACCGCGATCGGCGCCGTTTATGCCGGCGGCATCAGCAGCGTCTACAGCTCCACCGCCGACAAGGATTGCCGCAAGGTCTCTGGTTTCAAGGTCGATGGCGCCGACTACGCCGCCGGGCGGGTCTGCCGCGGTCCCGCGGGTCTCGTGGTGCTGAAGGACGAAAACGACTTGCGCGAGACGATTTCGGCCGGCCGCACCGGCAACGCGGCGGCGAACCAGCCCGCGGCATCGCAAGGCTTCGGCCCGTTCAACTCGACCACCAATACGGTCGAATGGCGCCTCGGCGGCAATGGCAAGCCATTCGCCATGATCCAGCGCTGGCACATCGCCGACAATGACGACCCTGACAAGGACGGCCGGCCGCAGACCAAACAGATGCTGGTGGTGACGCGGCTGCCGCCCGGCGCGGTGTGCCATGTCGCTTATGTCGATGTGAAGGCCAACCCCGACGCCAACGAAGTCGCGCGCAAGGCCGCGGACGAAGCCGCGCGCGGCTTCACATGCGGGACAGACAAGGTGAAGGTGATGGGTGCAAGCGGCCGCGCGGTCGAACTGACGCTGCCACGCTAGCAGCCTCCGACCTCGGGCGCGAGCATCGCCGCCAGCAGCATTTCTTCGGTGGTGCCTGAAGGCAAGCCACGGAGAATTTCGCCAAGCCGTCCGTCGAGATAGAGCATGGCGAAGCCATGCACCATCGACCACACCCGCGCGATATCAGCGGCCTGCGCGAGCGTCAGGTGATCCGGCACCACGGTCTCGTGACGGCGGGCCCCCACCAATCTTGCGAGATTGGCGAATGCGGCCGTCGATGCCTCCTGCAGCGCCGGCCTGCTGTGATCGAGGCGCTCGGCCCGGAACATCAGCTGGAACAAGCACGGATTTTCCCGCGCGAAGGCGACATAGGCATTCGCCCTGCCCGCCGCGGCGGCTTCCGGTGAATTGGCGGCAGCTGCGGCCGCACCCAACGCCGCGGAGAATTTCTTGAAGCCGATCGCCGCCAGCTCGCTGAGCAGGCCGGTGACGTCGCCAAAATGATGGGCCGGGGCCGCATGAGAGACGCCCGCCTCGCGCGCCACCGCGCGCAACGTCAGCCCCTGCAGCCCGTCCCGCTCCGCCACCCGCTTGGCGGCCTTGAGCAGCGCTTCGTGCAAATCGCCGTGGTGATAGGGCTGTTCCCGGTCCGCTTTGCGGGCGGATTTGGCTGCAGGCGCAACGGGTTTATGGGCCAGCGCGGGCTTCTTGCCCGCTGCCGAGGCCACTTTCCCCGCTGCCGCAGATTTGTGCAGCAGCTTGGGCGGCTTCTCTCGCTTCGTTGCGCTCTGAGTACCCATGGACGCAATCTAGGTATGCATTTTGACGCTGTCAAGATTTTCCTTGACGGCGCCTCCGGGCCGACATAGATGATCTTTACAACGTAAAGATATTTGCCGCGGGAGGTTCGTACCATGTTATTTCTGATCCTCGCCCCGTTCGCGACCTTCGCAACGCTGACCATGCTGACGACAGTCAAGATCAGCCTCGCCATCAGCGCGGCCGTGGCTTTCGGCCTGGTCAGCCGGGATCTCGCCAAGGGCCGCTCGATCAAAATGCTGTCGACGGGGGTACTCGTTCTTTTCGCAGCGCTTGCCGGATATCATTTTCTCGCCACGACAGACTTGAGCCTGACGACGGTTCGACTTGCCATCGATAGCGGCGTGCTCGCCATCGCTCTGGGATCGATGGCGATCAGGCTGCCCTTCACCATTCAATACGCCCGCGAAGTGGTCGATGCCGAGACGACCAGGCTGCCCCGCTTCGTCAAGACCAACTATATCCTGACCTGGGTCTGGACCGCTGCATTCGCGCTGATGCTGATGGCGGACATTGTCGCGATCTATCTGCCGAGCACGCCGCTATGGGCGTGTGCGGCGATCGCCTTCGCCGCCCGCAACAGCGCAAGCTACTTTACGCAGTGGTATCCGAAACACGTTCGCGCAGCGATCGCAGCGGGCCGCGACACAGCCCCGGTTGCCACTGCTTCCTGAACCATCACGACAAAAGCTCGCTCCCTAAAACAAGCGTGCGGAATCAACCAATGATCAACCTCCTCCGTCAGCTGGTCACCAGCTTCCTTTCAACCATCGCGTTCTTCGCGGCTTTCGCGATTGCCGGGGATGTGCTGATCGCGGCTGTCGTCGCCATCGCCAGCGCAGCCGCGCAGTTCGTTCTCGCAACGACCACGCACGGGAAACTCGGTGGGATGAAATGGGCCAGCCTGGCCGTTATCCTGGCGCTGACCGGAACGGCGCTCGTCGGCGACGACGTCGACGCGTCGCTGCTATCGCCGACGCCCGTCACCTGTACGGCGCCTCATTGCGTTTGCCGAATGACACTGCCGATCTGACCGCTGCGGGTTGCTGAAGCTCGCGCGAATAATTACACTTCTCCACGTCGAGAAACGCGCGTGAAGGGCATCCAATGGCCAATGTCTTTCGTCAACTTTTCGTCGATTTCTTTTCGGCTATCGTCTTTCTCGCGGTTTATGCCATCACCGGAGACGTGCTGATCGCGACCGGCGTGGCCATTGCAGGGGCGATTGCGCAGTTCATTCTTGCCCGCTTGCGGCAGCAAAAACTCGACTTCATGACCTATGCCAGCCTCGCGCTGGTGATCGTACTCGGCGGCGCCACGCTGCTGACCCACGATCCGCGCTTCGTGCTGGCAAAGCCGAGCATCGCGCATTTCGCCATCGGCGCCGTCATGCTGCGCAAAGGCTGGATGCTGCGCTACATGCCGGCCATCGTCACCGAGACGATTCCTGACTATGTGACGATCGCCGGCTACGCCTGGGCCGCGCTGATGTTTGCGCTCGGCGCCGGCACCATCGCGGTGGCGATGACCGGCGACATCAAGCTGTGGGCGTTCTACGTCTCGGTGGTCGCGGTCGGTGCCAAGGTGATCGCCTTCGCGATCCAGTACGTCGCCTTCCGTGTGCTGGTGACGAAACGGCTACGGGCAGCCAGGGCGACGGTTGCGCCGTAGCGCATGCGAGTTCTATTCGACGCGCTGCAGCTGGGAGCTTTGAATTCGAACGCCGACATCCTGCAGCAATCGCCGCGACGCGGCCGGGGCATACGTGCCGTCGCCCTCGTATTCGGCTGTTATGGCACGCGCCCCATCCAATAGCGCCGATGTCGTGAACGACGCCGTGCCGGCACGATCCAGCCCGACATGGGCGGCGAGAATGTGCGTGCCATCACGGAACGTCACCGCTCCCGTCGGCGGACTGTCAGGGCTCGAGATCACTGCGGTGAGCGTGACCAGCGCGCCGGGCGCGCAGGGATTTTCGGAAGACGACACCGACACGTCCGGCGCCCCGCGTACGTTCTGGACCAGCACCGCCGACTGGCTCGGCTGCACCATCAACGGCAGATAGTTCATGGTGCCGCTGTAGTCGGCGCGAAAGCGATGTTGTCCCGGTGGAAGGTGATCGACCACGATCGACGGCTTTGCAACGTCCGCCCAGCCCAGCACCGCCAGGGTAGCCTCGTCGATGAACTGGATGCTGCCACCGGGCACGCCGCCGCCCTGCAGGGTCGTCACCGAGGCTGTCAGCGTCGTGCGGCCCGCCGAATCGGAAGACGACACCAGCGTCACCCGCGTCGATTCGGATTGAATAATGGATTGTGCGCTGGAAACCGCAGGGTATGCGAACGCGACAACAGTCAGGAAGACCGAATTACAAACATTCACCCAGCACGCTCCGGTTTGCAGCCCTATCGATGGGGCGCGCGGCCGGCGGAAAAGGTTCAACGCGGACAGCGAATCGCGGCGCAATCTTCAGCAGCCGCGATCCTGAAAACTTGTCACAAATAATTATAGAACATGATTCCATTGACCGCGCTGGCCACAGTCAACAGCGCAACGAGTATCGCATTCAGCCTCAGAGCATCAACCATCGTACAGCCTCGAATCCGCGTGGCGTCTGTTTGCTATTGGAACAGGAAGCTCTGAGTCGTCACCGCTTTTCTTTTTCGTGCGCACTCTTGCGAGTCCCCGCAGAATCGAGTCCCGCGCAGATGGCAAACGATCGCCCCGCGCGCGTGCAGATGAGTCGCGGATTTGTCGAACCGAATCGCGCTGCGCGCGACACATGGCCATGACCCGAATCGCAATCGTCCTCGCCTGCCTGATCACCGCGAGCAACGCTGTCGCGCAGCCCCTGACACCGCGGCCCGAAACGCCCGCATGGTTCGCCAGCGCCGTGGCCGCCGCGCCGCCCGGCCGTGTGCCCGGTCAGGTGTTTCATATCGACACAACGGACCCGCAATCGCCGATCGCATACGTAGCGGTCTATCCCGCGGGCGCCGACGATCCGAAGTCCGCCTCGAGCGCATTCGATACCGGCGAGATGCTGGTAGTCGAGCTCACGCCTGTCGATGGCAGGCTGACGGTGCGCTCCGCCGATATCCGTCCGCGCGATGTGACGCTGAGCAGCGACGTCTCCCGCGTCATCAGTTCGGCGCGCGACGAACGCGAATATTTAGCGCTGCATGCGGATCTGCTGGCGAAGCGCAGCGCATTGCCGGATGGCACGATGCCCTGCGATCTCCGCGCATGGTCGAGCGACACCGACCCCAATGGCCTGAACGTCCGCGCGCAGCCATCGGCGACATCAAAAGTGCTCGGCACGCTGCCGCCACCCTATAAATTCAAAAGCAAAAGCGAGAACGCGCCGGACGGCGGCTGGCTCACGGAGTTTTCGATTGTCGGCTTCAAGGACGGCTGGTTTCTGATCGAAGGCGCCAAGCCGCCCGGCCGGGATTACGAAGGCGACGACTATCCACGTCGTCATCCCAAACCCTATGCCGGCCGCGGCTGGGTCGCGGCCAGCAAGGTCGGCGCCGCCTATGCCAACGGCGACACCCGCATGGGCGGGTTGTTTCAGGCGCCGCATGTCGATGCGAAATGGACGCCCGCCACAGGCGACGGCGGCGGCGAGATCAGCGCCGATGGCGGGCCGAAACGAATTCTCGCCTGCAGCGGCTTCTGGGCGCTGGTGGAAAGCCACGACGGCATCCGCGGCTGGTGGCGCCGTCTGTGCTCCAGCCAGGTGACGAATTGCAGCTGAGGCTTCGCCTCACCCCAAGTTCAGCTCCTTGAAGAAGTCGTTGCCCTTGTCATCGATGATGATGAAGGCCGGAAAGTCCTCGACCTCGATGCGCCAGATCGCTTCCATGCCGAGTTCGGGATATTCCACCACCTCGACCTTCTTGATGCAGTGCTCGGCGAGATTCGCCGCGGCGCCGCCGATCGAGCCGAGATAGAAGCCGCCGTGCTTCTTGCAGGCCTCGCGCACCGCGACCGCGCGGTTGCCCTTGGCCACCATCACCATCGAACCGCCCGCGGCCTGGAACTGGTCGACGAAGGAATCCATACGTCCCGCAGTCGTTGGACCGAACGCGCCGGAGGCATAGCCCTCCGGCGTCTTGGCGGGGCCGGCGTAATACACCGGGTGGTTCTTGAAATAATCCGGCAGCGGCTCGCCGTTCTCCAGCCGCTCGCGCAGCTTGGCATGGGCCGAGTCGCGGGCGACGATCATGGTGCCGCACAGCGACAGCCGGGTCTTGGTCGGATACTTCGCCAGCGTCGCCAGAATATCCTTCATCGGCTGGTTGAGATCGATCTTGACGACATCGCCGCCGAGCGCCTCCTCCACCGCCGGCAGATACTGCGCGGGATTATGCTCGAGCTCCTCGAGATAGACGCCATCTTTCGTGATCTTGCCGAGCACCTGGCGATCCGCCGAGCACGATACGCCGAGCCCGATCGGCAGCGAGGCGCCATGGCGCGGCAGCCGGATGACGCGGACATCGTGACAGAAATACTTGCCGCCGAACTGCGCGCCGACGCCTGATGACTGCGTCATCTTGAGGATTTCCTGCTCCATCTCCAGATCGCGGAACGCGTTGCCGTCGGCCGAGCCGTGGGTCGGCAGCGCGTCGAGATAGCGCGCGGAGGCAAGTTTCACCGTCTTCATGCACAACTCGGCCGAGGTGCCGCCGATGACGATGGCGAGATGATAAGGAGGGCATGCCGCGGTGCCGAGCGTCATGATCTTCTCTTTCAGGAACGCCAGCATGCGGTCGCGGGTCAGCACCGACGGTGTCGCCTGGAACAGGAAACTCTTGTTGGCGGAGCCGCCGCCCTTGGCCATGAACATGAACTTGTAGGCGTCGTCGCCCTCGGCGTAGATCTCGCACTGCGCCGGCATGTTGTTGGCGGTGTTCTTCTCCTCGTACATCGACAGCGGCGCCACCTGGGAATAGCGCAGATTGCGGCGCAGGTAGGCGTCGCGCGCGCCTTCCGAGAGCGCAGCCTCGTCGTCGCCATCGGTGATAACGCGCGAGCCTTTCTTGCCCATGATGATCGCGGTGCCGGTGTCCTGGCACATCGGCAGCACGCCGCCGGCGGCGATGTTGGCGTTCTTCAGGAAGTCGAAGGCCACGAACTTGTCGTTGTCGCTGGCCTCGGGATCGTCGAGGATGCTGCGCAGCTGCTTCAGATGCCCCGGCCGCAGATAATGATTGATGTCGCCGAAGGCGGCTTCCGACAGCGCCCGCAGCGCCTCGCGCGACACCACCAGCATGTCCTTGCCCATGACCTTCTCGACCCGTACGCCCTCGGCCGTGATCTTCCGGTACGGCGCGGTGTCGGCGCCCAGCGGAAACAGCGGCGTGTGCTTGTAAGGCGGAACGGGCGTCTGGTCGGGAAAGGCGGTGGGGGCGTTCATGGCTTGCTCGCAAGTTTCAGGACGGGCGGCGTCCGCTCGGAGACGGTGGCGGCGGCAGAACCGTTCTAAGCACTTTTGAGACAAAAGGAAGTTCGTAGCCCCCGAAGCCAAGCGGAAATCCGGGCGCCGGCCTGCCGTTCCCGGACCGGCATCGCACCACCCGAAAGCCTTGCCGGTCCCGCCCTCGCGAAATACCCCGGCCCTTGCGCGAGCCGGTTGCGGACGCTTCAATGGTGCAAAGGGGGCATTGACGATGACATCGAATTCGAAATTTCACCGCCCGGCCACGACCGCCACCGGGTTTGCACTGTTCACCGCCATGGCGCTGGCGATATCAGCCGCCTCCCCGGCCCGCGCCGACCGCTGCGACGACATCGCCGCCCAGCTCAAGAACCAGATCGAAGGGCTCAAGGTCGGCATCACCGCCGCCAACACGATCTATCTGTCGCACCCGCAGGCAAAGGAACTCACGCTCGGCTGCCGCGGCCGCAACTTCTCCAATGAACTCTATGCCAAGGCGGACAGCCGCAAACCGAAGCCGGAATTCTATGAGCTGGTCGCCAACGCCGGCGCGATCATCTTCACGATTCCGAAACCCGACGTGCACACCGGCGCCTCCCGCTGTATCAAGCGCATGGGCCTGTTGCGCGGCGACACCGTCAAGATGCGCTACCGCCGTCTCGATATGGAATGCACCCGCACCCGGACCGAGGCGGC
>JAQGKA010000337.1 GCA_028290355.1 Tardiphaga sp.
TCGCGGGCGGTGGCGGCGAATACCACGGAATCCTGCGCCACCAGCGCGATGCGGGCGCGCAGTTCGTGCGGATCGGCCTCGCGGACCGGCACACCGTCGAACGAGATCGTGCCGCCCTTCGGGTCGTAGAACCGCAGCAGCAGGTGAAACAGCGTGCTCTTGCCGGCGCCGCTTGGCCCGACAATGGCAACCTTTTCGCCGGACTTGACCGCAAACGAGACGCCGTCGGCGGACAGGATGTCGGGCCGGGTCGGATAGGCGAAGGTGACGTTGTCGAAGCTGACGTCGCCCCGCGCAGGCTGCGGCAGCGCGCGCGGCACCACCGGCGCGGTGACGGCGGATTTGACGTGGAGGATTTCGAACAGCCGCTCGGCGGCGCCGGAGGCGGCCGAGACCTCACCCCAGACTTCGCTGAGCTGGCCGAGGCTGGAGGCGGCAAACGCCGCATAAAGCACGAACTGGCCGAGCCGGCCCGGCGTCAGCGCACCGGTCAGCACGTCATGCGAGCCGACCCAGAGAATGCCGACCACGCTGGAGAACACGATGAAGATGATGATCGCGGTGAGCACCGCGCGGGCGCGGGTCGAGCCGCGCGCGGCCTCATAGGCCTGCTCGACCTCGCCGCCGAAGCGGGCATTGGCGAGGTGCTCGTTGGTATAGGCCTGCACGGTGCGGATCGCGCCGACCAGCTCGCCGGCATAGGCGGAGGCTTCCGCCAGGGTGTCCTGCGCATTGCGCGACAGACGCCGCACCCAGCGCCCGAACGCCACCAGGGGAATCACGATCAGCGGGATCGCCGCCAGCACGAAGCCCGACAGCTTCGGGCTGGAGATCACCATCATCGTAGCTGCGCCGAGGAAGAGCACCACGTTGCGCAGCGCGATCGAGACCGACGCCCCGACCGCGGACTTGATCTGGGTGGTATCGGCCGTCAGCCGCGACACCAGCTCGCCTGATCGAGCCGAATCGAAGAACGCCGGCGACAGCGCAGTCAGATGCGCGAATACGTCGCGGCGGAGATCGGCGACGATCCGCTCGCCGATGGTCATGACCAGGTAATAGCGCGCGGCGCTGGCGCCGGAGAGCACGGCGACCACCGCGATCATCACGCTAAAATAGCTGTTGATCATGGCGATGCCTTCGGGGCTGAAGCCGAAGTCGATCATGCGGCGCGCCGCGATCGGGACGATCAGGGTGGTCAGCGCGGCGATGGTCAGCGAGACCAAGGCCAGCGCCACCCGGCCGCGATAGCGGGCCACATAGGGCGCCAGCGCCAGCAGCGGCCGCAATTTGGCGCGGCTGGGCGCCGGGGCGTCCACCACGGCATCGACCAGGGACGGCTCGGGGAGCACCGGGTCCGGCTGCGGGAGCGGCGGATTCGGGCCGCGGGGGACTTCAAGCCGTTCGACTGCACTCATGATTCAAGACCATCCTCTTCGCCCGCCTCAGATAGGCCCCCAACTCCCCGCTGGCAAATGAGCTGGAGTCCTTGTCTTGGCGGCATTCCTGCGATATAGAGCGGCCAAATCCGCCCCTCATACGCCGTGATGCAGGCGCCAGCGCGCCGAAGGAATTGCCATGAAAGCCGAAGTTCACCCGGATTATCATATGATTACGGTCGTTATGACCGACGGGACCGAGTTCCAGACCCGTTCCACCTGGGGCAAGGAAGGGGACAAGCTGAACCTCGACATCGACGCCAAGACCCATCCGGCCTGGACCGGCGGTACCGCGCAGATGCTCGACCGCGGCGGCCGCGTCTCGCGCTTCCAGAAGAAGTTTTCGGGATTCCTCAAGAAGGACGAGGCCGCTTCGGCCTGATCCTTCGGATTTTGTTACAAAACGCCCCGCTTTGCGGGGCGTTTTTCGTTGGGGAACGGTGTCAGGATGCGCTTCGCGCCGGGGTATGCTCCGGCTTCGAGCCGAACCATTCGACGATGGCCTTGCGGCCGGGCATTTCGACGAAGCGATAGCTCAGCTCCGACAGCAGCCAGATGGCGGCGAAGCAGGCGCAGGCTGCGGCGACATAGACCGCTTCGGTCTGGCCGAAGTGACGCCAGGTGCGCACGGCAAAACTCACGAACAGCGGATGGATCAGGTAGATCGAGTAGGAGATGATGCCGAGGCGATAGACCAGCGCATTGCCGAACAGCCATTGCGCCATCCGGCCGTCGCGCGACAGCACCGCGACCAGCGGGATGAACAGCACGTATAGCGGCAGGTCGCTGTGGCTGAATACACCCACCGCGAACATCGCGACGAGAATGCCGATCACCAGCGCATCCTGCATCGTCATCGAGAGCCGGTCGATCACACCGGCGAAGCGGAAGATCGCCAGCCCCAGCGTGAAGCCGGCGACCGCGCGCAGCAGCGGATAGAACGAATTGCCGTTGACCACGTCGAGCGAGCCACCGGTGCCGCGGCCGCTGATGCTCACCGCATAGATCGCAACGAAGGCCGCGAGCACCGCGAGGCCGGCCGTCAGCGCGCTCTTGCGCAGCGTGAAGGCCATCAGGATCGGCAGCAGCAGATACGAGCCCATCTCCGCGCTCGCCGCCCAGGCCACGCCGATCATCGGGTAGATGTAAAATCCCCAGCCGGTCATCATCAGCAGATTGCCGACCACATCCCACGCCGAATACATCTCCAGTTTGTCGCCGGACAGACCGGCAGCCATCTTGGCCACGTAAAACAGGCCGATGACGAAATAGGCAGGATACAGCCGCGCCACGCGCTTCAACATGAAGGTCGCGAATTTACTTGGAGTGAGATGGTCGAAGGCGTCGCGGTAGGTCAGCGCCATCACGTAGCCGCTGAGCATGAAGAACAGGTCGACCAGCAGGTAGCCGAACGGTATCCGGAAATAGGAGGCGGTGCCGCCGGTGGCGAGCTGAACATCGCCGAAATGGTAGACGACGATAACGGCCGCGGCGACGCCACGCACCCCGGTCAACGCCCTGATGTCTGCTGCCATGCCACATGCCCCCGCTTCACACGGGCATACTTAGCGCATTTTGGCGAGCATGCTTACTTTGTCATTCCGGGATGCACTCCGGGCGGCGAAGCCGGCGGGAGTGCAGACCCGGAATCCGGAGATGTTCAGCCATCTCGGGGTTCCGGGTTCACTCGCAGCTCGCGCTGCTCCTGCCCCGGAATGACAGACTTTAGCGCTCGAACGCGGCCTTGAGACGGTTCATCTGCGGTACCAGCGGATTGCCGATCGCCGCGCGCTCGGTGGTCGAGGCGTGAATGGAAACGTCGAGGCGGCGAACTTTCGCCTGCAGCGCCATCGAGCGCGCGATCAATTCCTGCAGCTGCTCGGGCAGCTTGGCGAGCATCTCGTCCGGGCTCGGATCGGCGGCGCTGAGCTTGACCTTGGTCTTTTCGCGGTTGGCCTGGGTGAGCGTCATTTCGCCCTCCTTCACCGCACGGTGCAGCAGCAGCCAGGAGGCGAGCTGCATCAGCCGGGTGGTGAGTCGCATGCTTTCGGTGGCGTAGGTCAGGCTGACGGAGCGATCCAGCGCCTTCGCCTCTGCGCGGCCAACGCCGTCGAGATAGGAAGCGGTCTCCTCGACCAGGTCCATACCTTCACGAAACAACGTGCCGAATGCAGCGGAATTGGTCAGCCGCTCGCTGAATTGAACGAGTGCGGGTTCGCTGTGCAAACGATCCGACATAGTTAACGCCTCACGCCACTTGTTACGCAGTCCGCTTTGAATTTGCGACCGGCTTTTATGATGAACAAATCATTACGCGTGCGTGGCGGAGAGTCCAGCGGTGAAAAATTAAAGAAGTATTTATGGTTTCCAGCGCGGTGGCCGGACCGTGACGCCAAAAAAAGAGCCGCCGTTTCCGGCGGCTTTAAAGTTGATAACAGGGAGGCGTCAAACAGAGTGGACAGGAGCCACTCGGTGTCCAAACAAGGACAATTTAAGTAATATGCGAGAAAGCTTAATTGCACGTAAATGAGCGAATTTCGTAAGGGTCTGTTTGCTATCAAGCGCCGCCGGAAGTGTATCATAACGGGACGGTCGCGGTGCGGTATTCTCAGGCGATGCGAAGCATCGCCGCCATGCCGCTCCGCAGATCCGGGACCCACCGCTACGCAACAAGGATGGGTCCCGGATCAGCGAAGCAATACTTCGTATTGCATCGCATCCGGGGCACCAGCCTGCGGGAACTTCTTTACGACTTGAAAAATCGATCCGCTGCGTCGCGGGTGGCGCGCTTCAGCTGCATGCTGGATTGCAGCCGCTGGATTTCGGCATTGAGCAGCGCGATCCGCTCGGCGAGTTCCTCGACCGACAGCAGCGTGAGGTCCTGGCCGATCTCGTGGCTGATCTTTTTCTTCGGTTTGTCGTCGTCGTCGATCGCCATATGTCCTGCCCCGTCGCATGCAACGGTCTATCGCCGGTTGCCAGCCCCGGCGGGGCTGTCTAATCAGATGTCGCTTCGCATCCCCGTTGCCGCAAGGACAAATCATGGAAAAGCTGCCCGCGCAAATGACCGTCATCGGCATCAGCACCCCCGGTGGACCCGAGGTGCTCATTCCTGAAACCCGTGCGGTGCCGAAGCCCGGCCCCGGCGAGATCCTGATCAAGGTCGCCGCCGCCGGCGTCAACCGTCCGGACGTCGCGCAGCGCTCCGGCAGCTATCCGCCGCCGCCCGGAGCCTCCGACCTGCCCGGCCTCGAAGTCTCCGGCGAAGTGGTCGCGCTCGGCGACGGCGCGACCAAACACAAGATCGGTGACAAGGTGATGTCGCTGGTGGCCGGCGGCGGCTACGCGCAATATTGCATCGCTCCCGATGCGCAGGCGATGGCGATACCGGCGGGCTTCTCGATGATCGAGGCCGGCGCTACCGCAGAAACCCTGATGACCGTCTGGCACAACGTGTTCGAGCGCGGCGGCCTGCAGCCCGGCGAGACCCTGCTGATCCACGGCGGTTCGTCGGGAATCGGCACCATGGCGATCCAGCTCGCCAAGGCGTTCGGCTCCAAGGTGATCGTCACGGTGGGCTCGCAGGTCAAGGCGGACGCCTGCCTCAAGCTCGGCGCCGACCACGCCATCAACTACAAGACCGACGACT
>JAQGKA010000341.1 GCA_028290355.1 Tardiphaga sp.
ACCGCGTGCTTCGAATCCCCGAAGGTGACCCGGACCTTTTCCAGCTCGATCACATTGTCCGCGGCGCGGGGCTTCTGGTGGGCGAGCGGTGCGTTCATCGGGTCAGGCTTTCTGCACGGAGGTGATCTCGGCCATGGTGGTCTCTGTGTTGCGCGGCACGGGCGTCGGCATTTGCTGGATTGCATGCACCGAGCGGCCAGTGCCGCGGGCATCCTCCTGCAAGATCCGGTCCTTCATCACGAAGCGACCGCGCACGATGGTGTGGATCGGCAGCGCCGAGGTCTTGCGGCCATGCCACGGCGAGATCTTCGCTTTTGACTGGATCTTGGCGTCGTCGACAGTCCATTCGCGCTTGAGATCGACGATGGCGATGTCGGCATCGGAGCCCACCGTCAGCGTGCCCTTGCGCGGATACAGGCCCCAGATCTTGGCCGGGCTCTCCGCGCTCCAGCGCACATAGTCATTGATGGTAGCGCGGCCCTTGTTGATCTCGGTCAGCATCAGCGGCATCTGGGTCTCGACCCCCGGAAAGCCGCAGTCGACAGTCCAGATGTCCGGCCGGGTCTTTTCCTCCGGCGCATGCGGCGCGTGGTCGGTGGCGATCATGTCGACGGTGCCGTCCATCAGCGCGTCCCACAGCGGCTGCTGGTTGGTGGCCTCGCGCACCGGCGGATTGACCCGGACTACGCCGCCGAACTTGTCGTAGTCGGTCTCGTCGAGCAGCAGGTATTGCGGGCAGGTCTCGCCGGTGATGTCGACGCCGCGCGCCTTGGCTTCCGCCAGCGGACGCAGTTCGGCAGCCGAAGAGATATGCAGCACATGGATCCGCGCGCCGGTCCATTCGGCGAGGATCGCCGCGCGCGCCACCGCCTCGACCGCGACCACCGCGGGGCGCGCCGCGAGATGCGCGATTGGCTCGGTGCGACCTGTGGCGCGCAGCCGCGCTTCGCGGCGTTCCATGATGCTGTTGGTCTCGGCATGCAGCGAGATCCGCTTGCCGGTCGGGGCGACCACTTCGAAGGCCTCGAGCATCGCGCCGGTGGTGGGCGAGGGGATACGGCCGAAGGTGTTGCCCATATAGAGCTTGAAGCCGATGATGCCGCCGTCGATCAGCGCATCGATGTGTCCGATACTGTCCTCGCCCAGCACCGCATAGAGCCCGTAATCCACATAGGCTTTCGCGGAGGCGATCCTGTGCTTGTCGGAGAGCGCCTCGGCGGTGCCGATGGTCGGCAGCGTGTTCGGCATGTCGAACACGGTCGTGACGCCGCCGAACGCGGCTGCCGCGGTGCCGCTGGCGAAGTCTTCCTTCTGCGGATAGCCGGGATCGCGGAAATGCACATGGACGTCGATGGCGCCGGGCAGGATGTGCAGCCCGGTGGCGTCCAGCGTCTCCTTCGCCGCCGGCATCGCCTCGGGCGCACCTATGGCATGGATAACACCATCCTTGATGGCGATACTGGCTTGATATGTTGCGTCCGGCGACACGATGGTGCCGCCATTGATCACGAGATCTGCTGTATCTGTTATGGCTATCGCGCTCATAGTGCCGCCCAGCCGCCATCCACGGGCAGATCGACACCGGTGATCTGGCGCGAGACGTCGCTGGCCAGAAACAGGCAGGCATTGGCGACATCGGCGTCCACCGTCACGCGGCGCAGCGCGTAGTCGGCGGCGTGGCGCTCCGCTGCTTCTTCCTCGGATATGCCGAGCTTCTGCGCCATGTCGCGGCAGACCTTGTCGCGGAAGCGCGGACCATCGACCATGCCCGGGGCGACGCAATTGACGTTGATGTTGTGTGGCCCAACCTCGAGCGCAAAACTCTTGGTGATGCCGCGCAGTCCCCATTTCGAGGCGGAGTAGGCGACGCGGCCGGCGCGGCCCTTCATGCCGAAGGTGCCGCCGACATTGACGATCTTGCCGTAACGCTGCTCGATCATGGTGGGCAATGCCGCACGCATGGTGTGGAAGCAGCCATTCATATTGAGGGTGACGATCTCGTCGAATTCCTCCGGTGTGGTCTGCACGCCGGTCTTGCCAATAGGCCCCGAGCCGCCGGCGACGTTGACGAGAATGTCGATACGGCCGCCGAAGGCCTGCTTGGTGCTTTCGATCGCTGCTTCGCATTGCGCGGATTGCGTGAGATCGCAGGGGATCACTATCGCCTGGCCGCCGGCGGCCGTCACCTCGTCGGCGACCGGTGCGATCGCCGCGGTATCGCGGCCAAGCAGCGCCAGTTTACAACCCTCGGCGGCAAAGGCGTGGGTGATCGATGCGCCCATCCCCTTGGCGGGGCCCGTGATCAGTACGACGCGGTTTTCAAGCGATAACTTCATGGTGCGGTCTTTCGTTGGTCTGCCTCAGTCCTCATCCTGAGGAGCGGGCTCTTGCGCGCGTCTCGAAGGATGAGCGCCACATTCACTCATGGTTCGAGACGCGCGCCCAAATGCGCGCTCCTCACCATGAGGGAGGTCTCGGTTCGTCGTCTTACATCCCCGCCTTGATCACCGTCGGCCGTTCACCGGCCGGCGGCAGGAAACTGCGGTCGAAAATATCGCTCACCGGCGGCGTGCGCGGCAGTTCCTTGGCCATCACGAGGATCTCGATCGCCTTGGCCATGCGTGCGTCGTCGATTTCGCCGAGCCCGATCTTCGCTACTTCAGGATGGCTCATATCCTCGGCCAGCGTTGCCTGCAGCTTGGCCAGTTCGACATCGACCTTGATCAGCGGCTCGCGCTTGGCAACCGCATCGACCGCTGCCTTCGGATCGGCCATCGCGTCCTTCACGCCGTGGTTCAGCGCCTTCAGGAAGCCTTTCGCCGCTGCCGGATTTTCCTTGATGAACTTGCGCGAGACGATGATGGCGTTGGAGTAGAGATCCATGCCGTACTCGCCGAAGCGGATCAACCGCAGCTGCTTGTCGGGATCGATGCCGATTCCCTTGGCGGCAAAGCGGATGGTGGTGATGTAGCCGAACACGCCGTCGACTTGCCCCTGCATCAGCATTTGCTCACGCAGGTTCGGTTGCATGTTGGTGATCTCGACCTTGGCGCAGTCGATCCTGGCAATGGTGCAGAGTGCCGGGAACAGTTTCAGCGCGCCGTCATTGGCCGCGCCGCCGAGCTTGCGTCCGGGGAAATCGGCGGGCGTCTTGATCGGGCTGTCGGCCTTCACCGCCACGGCGAAGGGCGGGCGATTGTACAGCATGAACACGCCGACCGGCGCCTCGTCCGGTTTCTTCGCCGCGAGTTCGATCAATGCGTTGATGTCGCCGAAGCCCATGTCATAGGCGCCGTTGGCGACCTGCGGAACGGCGGCGCCCGAGCCGTTGCCCTGATCGAAGGTGACGTCGAGGCCTTCCTGCTTGAAGTAGCCGCGATCCTGCGCCAGGAAGAACATTCCCTGCGGGCCCTCATATTTCCAGTTCAGGATCAACTTGATCTTGGTCTCGGCTTGGGCCGCGGCGAGCGAGCCAGCGGTGACAGCGAGCGCCAGCGCAAGCGTTCGCAACCCACGAAATGCATGGTGTCCGGTCATCGGTGTTTTCCTGTTGCCGTATGCTGCTCGTCCGGCCGGTGGCGATGTCTTGCGCTGCGGCCGCCTTCGGCAGCAAACTTAGCTCTATTCG
Organism: Tardiphaga sp.; assembly: GCA_028290355.1. Lineage (GTDB taxonomy): Bacteria > Pseudomonadota > Alphaproteobacteria > Rhizobiales > Xanthobacteraceae > Tardiphaga. The sequence goes on from JAQGKA010000341.1 coordinate 3,629, forward strand.
AGTGACCTTATCTGCTGCTATCTTTTCGCAAGACCGGTGCAAAAAAGGCCTCACTCGGGAAACCCATGAGACATCTGAAACTGCTGACCCACGTGGTCGAGGTGGCGCGGACAGGTTCGATCCGCCGCGCCGCGGAGTTGCTCAATCTCACGCCGTCGGCGATGAACCGCCGGATTCAGGATCTCGAGGTCGAAGTCGGCACGCCCTTGTTCGAGCGGCGACCACGCGGCGTCAAGCTGACCACGGCGGGCGAGATGTTCGTGCGCTACGCGCGCAGCCAGATCGCCGATGCCCAGCGTATGAAGTCTCAAGTTGAGGATCTGCGCGGCCTCCGGCGCGGGCCGGTGCAGATCGCCTGCAGCCAGGCGCTGGCCCATGATTTCCTTGCATTGCGCATCGCCACGTTTCAAAAGAAGCATCCGATGGTGGTATTCGATCTTAAGGTGATGGATCACGACCGCGCGCTCGCCGCGCTCGCGGCTTATGATGTCGATCTCGCCCTTGTCCATCGCCCGGCGATGTGGCCGTCGCTGCGCGTTATCGCCAGCATCCCGCAGCGTCTCGTGGTCATCGTCCGCTCGGATCATCCGCTGGCCAGCAAGAAGCTGGTTCGTCTTTCCGATTGCATCGACTTTCCCGCGGCGTTGCCGGATCGCACCCTGAGCGGGCGCCAGATTCTCGATGAAGTCACCACGCGGCGTGACCTGCGCCTCAATATGCTCGCTGAATCCAATTCGTTCGAAATGCTGCGCGGCCTGGTGTTTCGCTGCAACATGATCTCGTTCCAGATCGAGATCGGCGCGCCCACCGGCGATCTTGGCATGGGCCTGGTCGGGCTTCCGATCGACACCCGCGACGTGCCGACCGCCGATCTGGTGCTATGCCAACTTCGTGGCCGCAACCTTCCCGTTGCCGCCGCCACCTTTGCCGAAATACTGGTGAAAAGTTTGAACGACCTGCGATCGAAAGCATAGCTAATCACCGTTCTGCAGGAGCGATGTCGGGACTCGAACTTTGAGTCGGTGTTTGCTATTTGCGCAAAGCGGACTTGAGCTCCGACGGGATTGCTCGACCAATATGTCTGCTTGAGCGATGAGTATCGCGAGCAAGAGCCAGGCGTGTGCGCTCGGTTTGTCTTTGCCCAGACCAGCGGTGCGGCGAAGACGCGTAGTCGTTCGGGCGGCTCTACACAATGACCGTTTGGGTTCCATTGTGCTTCAGGATTTCCAGGCGTTGTTGCCGAAACGTGACAGTCGCGAATCGGCGGTGTGGTAGCGTCCGTGCAGCTCTAGCCGTACGGATCGTACGATCTCATGGTTCGTGTCGGTTGGTTCGCGGGGGACTACGCAATGAACCAGCGCTTCCGGCCGCTGTCTTGTTTGCTCACCTTGGCTGCGCTTGCGGTATTTTCGACTGACGCCGCAGCGCGGGCCAGCCACAAGCCTCAGCATGCCAAGAAATCGCACGAGAAATCGCATGAGACGGCGGGGGGGCGGCATCACCGCAATGCTGCTCTCAAGAAGAATGGGCATGCAAAGCGTGTCGCGGCGGCGCAACGCAAGTCGACGCGATCCAGCGATGCGCCGCCTCCGGATGCGGCCGTTCCTCCGCTCACGGGCGATCTTGCGGCGGTAAAGGACGCGATCGCTCTCGCACGCAAGGCCAAGACAAGCGAGGCGACCGCCCTAAAGAACACGATCGGTGACCCGGCGGTCCAGAAACTCGTGGAATGGTTCATCCTGCGTCATTCGGATACTGACGCGAAGTTCAGCCGATATGCAGCGTTCATTGCCGACAACCCGGGCTGGCCGAGCATGGCCCTCATGCGCCGGCGGGCGGAGGCGCGTTTGTGGCAGGAGCGCAGCGACTCGGCCACGGTTCGCAGCTTCGTAGGCGATCAGCCGACAAGCGCCAAGGGCAGGTTCGCGCTCGCGCGGGTCCTGCTTGCCGAAGGCGATCGTGACGGCGCCGGAAGCCTGGTGCGCCAGGCCTGGCGGTCGGATGAATTGTCGGAGCGCTCTGAGGCCGATGCGTTCGAGATGTTCCGCGACCTTCTCACGCGCGAGGACCATCGGGCGCGTATGGACAAGCGCATCGGCGCCAAGGATTTTTCGGGCGCCAAGCGAGCCGCGCAACGCCTTGGCAGCGACGAGCTTTCGGTCGTGAAGGCCTGTGCGGCAGTCAACGCGAACGCGGACAAGGCGCACGACCTGCTCAATGCGGTTGCGACCGACGCCCGCACCGATCTGGGCTACACGCTCTGCCGCATAAAATGGATGGTACGTCACGACCGGATCGACGACGCCGCGCGCCTGATGCTGGCGGCAGCGCCGGAGAACATGGCGCTTCAGGATACCGACGAATGGTGGCGCGAGCGGCGCAGTCTCGCCCGCAAGCTGCTCGATCAGGGCAAGTTCCTGCCCGCCTATCAGGTCGCCCGCGACGCCGCATTGCCGGCCAACGAAACTTACCGGGCGGATTTCCATTTCATGTCTGGCTGGATCGCCTTGCGCTACCTTAACGAGCCCGTAACCGCACGCGCGCGTTTCGCCGATATCGACGACGGCTCGGCCAATCCGATCGTGCTGGCGCGGGCGAACTACTGGCGCGGCCGCGTTGCCGAGACGATCGGCGAGCAAAATGAGACGCGCGCCAGCTATGAAGCTGCCGCCCGCTATCCCACCGCCTATTACGGACAGCTCGCGCGTGCCAAACTCGGCCTTGACAAAATTGAGCTGCGGGCGCCGCTGCCGGCCGACCCCATTGACGGTGCTGCGCTTGCGGACGAACGCGTGCGCGCCGCAGACACGCTCTATGCGCTCGGCGAACGCGACGTCGTGCTGTATTTTGCGGCTGATCTTGCCGAGCAGAGCACTGACGTTGCCATGCTGGTCGCGCTTGGCGATCTCGCTCTCCGCCGCAACGATGCGCGCACCATGCTGCAGATCGGAAAGCCGGCGCTCGCCCGCGGCCTCGCGCTTGACCATTGCGCCTTCCCGACCATCGGAATCCCGCGACACAGCACGATTGGTCCCGAAATCGACCGCAGCGTTATCTATTCGGTCGCGCGTACCGAAAGTGCATTCGACCAGCGCGACAAGTCGTCGGCAAATGCCGTCGGCCTGATGCAGGTCACGCCGGAAGCCGCGCGCGACACCGCCAAGAGGTTCGGCGTCGTCTACGATTGGGAGCGCATGGTCTCTGATCCGGTCTATAACACACAGATCGGCGCGGCCGAACTCAGCGCGCTGCTAAAGGAATATGGCGGCTCTCACATCATGACCTTCGCCGGCTACAATGCAGGCCGGGGCCGCGTCCGGGAGTGGGTCAAGCAGTACGGCGATCCGCGCGATCCCAATGTGGATGTCATCGATTGGGTGGAACGCATTCCGTTTTCCGAAACGCGCAACTATGTCCAGCGCGTAATGGAGAATTTGCAAGTCTATCGTGTCCGTTTTGACGCTGGCGTTTCGGCGATGACGAAACTTGATCGACATCCCGAGATTTCGCAGGAAGCCGAGCTGGCGGCGTCTTCGTCGACTCCGTCGGCTTCCCCGTGAGGTTCTTGTTGCTCAGGCCGCTTACTCGCTCAGCGCGTCGTCTGGACCAAGTCTGAGGCGCGGGCCAAAAGTCCGGCATTCGCGACGTTTGCGGCACCGAACTTGTCTGGATCCCAATGTCAGTTTTTGGCGACCCAAGGCGGACATGGGCGGGTGGTGATTTGCCAGCTGTCGAAGCCGCCTGTGTCGCGCAGTCCAAAAGCGCACCCCCGACCGAATATCGGCATGAGCTTAGCTGTCGGTAAGCAGCTCATAGCGGTGACAAAGAAGGCTCTGCACGGTCGTCGCGGCTCGATTGGCTGTGTGAACCTGCGTGCTTCCACAATCGATAATCTCGATGTTCCAGTTGCTGTTGGTATGCACGTTCGTGGCCTCTCGAATTTCGATATCCATTACGCCGGCGCAACCCGGTTCTTGGCGGATTGCAGCGAGTGCTCGCGCACGCAAAGCTTCCTTCGGAAGCGAACTTCTGGATATAGTGCACCTCATACGCAGGTTCGGCTGAGAATATCGGCCAAACTGAAAGACGTGTCAGTATGGCATCACGAGTCGGTCAGCAGATTGTATTGTTGCATCAGCTTTACGGAAACGAGCGCTACAGCCTCGCCAGGGTGCGTAATGGTCGTCGCGTCTCCAAAATTGACGGTGCAAATTCGCCAATTGCCGTCTACGCAGCATGGAACATATTCGATTTCGATCGCGACAATATTTTCACACCCTCGCCGGTTTTGGAGTTCTGCAAGAGCGATGCTCTCCAGAATACGCTTGGAAATACGTTCCTTGGTCATGGCGCACCTCCAACTTAAAATTGCCGGCTGATCTCCTTCCTGGTGGCTTCGAATCAAAACCGAGATGAAACATTTTGGTTCCAAGCCGGCGAGCCGGCCGCATCGGCTGAGAACTGGGCGTCGGCACGAGCCGCGAGATTTCCCCCAACGGCGGTGCCGTCGCTTCGCCCGAGGGGAGGGGCAAATGCTAGTCGTCCAATAACTTGTATTGCGATCGCAATTCTATCGTCAGGGCACCCACTATTCGTGCGCATTGGATATGCGCAAGGCTGTCGGCCGAATCTGTGATCGCAGTCCAGCCAGGACCTTCGGAGGTTTTAACCCGCTTGATCTCCACGCGCATCTCTGGAGGGCACTCCGGAAAGTCGTTCATTCGGCGTCGAATAACTTTGGTCAAATCCGCCTTGGAGATAGGAATTTTGGGCATAATCCCCTCCCGGAAGGCGAGCACTATAGCATTGAACCGCGGCGCGTGTGGCCTCCGTCGAGTGTTCAGAGAGCGAGCGGCCTCTGGCTACCTCCGTATATGCTTCGTGAAGATCCGGACAACGGAGCCTTTGACGGTTTGGGCGTCGTCGAACAGGTCGGACGCTATTCGCTCGATGGCATCGCGCTGTTCCAAAAACTGGGCCTGTCTTGCGGTGCTTGGCGAACCTCTTACGCCTGCAAGCTCATCCATCGCGGCGTCGCTGATCTGACATTCGACCGCTTCGCCGTTGTTCAGCATCGTAAATCCGAACGCCAGCCGCTCGTCGTCATATCCCACAATCCGGCCCCGCGTCAGCGGCATTGAAAATTCCCCATAACGCCACCTCCAAGACTGCTTTGCTATGGCGGCGTTGTCGAGAGCAGGGTGGCGTGAACCCGAAAATACGCGAGAGCGTCAGAATTTCACCTTGATCTCAATGACGCCTTCCTTGTTCGGCGGCGTTCTGGCCGCCATGTCGCCAATCATTGGCCAGTTCGCATTGAACAGATCCATAACTTCATTGGCTGCCGTTCGAGTCATCACGACTGTTGCATGTCGCCTATGGCTGCCCTCCCAAAAATCGAACTCGACCGCATTCTTGGTGACGTCGTAGCGAGGCTTGCTGGCGAGATGCGGCACCGTCGTCTTGACCATCGTTCAACTCCGTTGATTCCGCGCATAACGTCCTCTGACTTTGGCGACAGCGAGGCGTCGGCTGCACGAGAAAAGGAATGGATCCGTGATCCCTGCAACAGGGCGAAACTCCCACTGCAATCAGTGGAAAAGATGGGATGAGATTTCTATTCGAAAATCTTCTTCCATTTCGCCACTGTTGCGAAAGCGTTTTGCCAAAGCGCTTCCGGGGCGTCTGCCGCCGGGCGGATTTCCCTCGCCAGTGCGCGGATTGCCGCCCCGGCGGCACCGCACTCGATCGCGATGACCGGATTGCCGCTTCAAAGTACTCAGATTGTCTTGCCAGATCGTGCAGCAGCTTTATGGCCACCTCTCTACTCGATATGTTCGCCAGTCGCAGCACCAGCAATGCGTACTGCGCTTCAAGAAGCGCGTGGTTATTCATAATATCCTCAATCGAAACAATGAGACGCTAACTCCTTGCTACGAATTATGTTTCACGTAATTGCCGCAAAATGAGCGGCTCCAGCCCGGGAGCATCCAGGCGTGAATAGGTTTTCAGTCGCGTTGCTTCAATAACTCAATACAGGTTCCGCGGGCATCACGCCGACATTTAATTAACATTGAATTTTGCATATACACTTTAAATGTAGGCGGATATAATTTTCCGGTGTCGGGCGGAACCAAGGTCAGGGGACGCCTGTTCGGTCATTTAGCGAGAGGCCGCTGCTTGGAGCCGAAGTGCGGGTCTCGCATTGAGAATGACGGGCGTTTAACGGGAGGTTCTCATGCCCAAGCGGGTTCCAATTACCACGGGTGATCTGGTTGATCATAAGGTGGGCACCGATGACGTTCTGATTGGCGTCGCGAATTCGACGAACTTTCTTTTCGGCGATGCAGGACGGGACATACTCGACCATGCCGTCGGCGGAAACGACACCTTTATCGGCGGCGCTAATTCCACAAACACCTTCTTTGGCGATGCGGCTCGAGCTATGCGCGATCACGCCATCGGCGGGAACGACACCTTCAAGGATGGCGGCTTTATCGACAGCACATTCTACGGTGACGCCGGCGGAGATATGTCCGGTCACGCTCGCGGCGGCGATGATACCAGTGAAGTCACCAGTGCCTCAAGCGCAATCAAGCCGCATATCACTTTCTACGGAGATGCCGGACATGACATGTCGGAGCATGCTCAAGGCGGTAATGACAGCTTCAGCGCCACTGGGGGGCGTTCGGATTTGGTATTTTATGGTGACGCCGGTGGCGACATGTCGGGCTCTGCCACGGGCGGCAACGACGCGTTCACGACGAGCGGCTTTGAGAACAATAACTATTTTTACGGCGATGCCGGAGGCAGCATGTCCGGCCACGCGGCGGGCGGCAATGACACGTTCATTGCGAGCGGCGTTAACCCCTTCAATTTTTTCTACGGCGACGCCAAGATCGATATGTCGGGCTATGCCCAAGGCGGCAATGACACGCTCACGACGACCGGTTTTGCAGCTGATTTCGTGAATAACTTCTACGGTGACACCGGCGGCAACATGTTTGATCATGCCAAAGGGGGGAATGACATCTTCACGGGCGGTGGCGGTAGAAACACCTTCTACGGTGACGCCGGCGGAACCATGTCTGGCTCTGCCCAGGGCGGCGATGACACCTTCGCGGGCGGTGCACCGGCAGGCACACGCGGCATCAACCTGGCCTACGGCGACGCTCTCGTGATATCCGGCCGTGCTCATGGTGGCAATGATACGCTCGTCGGAGGTGATGATGCGGCTCCGCAGCCGGCCGGCACATACGACAACACGCTCATCGGCGATGCGCAGACCATGTCCGGGAGGGCTTGTGGCGGAAATGACAAGCTGATCAGCGGCACTGGAAACGATGACATGTGGGGCGACGCGCAGGTCATCCTCGGCGGAGCCCGAGGCGGCAACGACACGTTCGCTTTCAATTTTAATAACGGTCACGACAAGATCGAGGACTTTGCCCAGGGCGTTCAATGTGGAACAGGATCAAATGGGGGAATCGACCACATCGATGTTACGGCCTTGGGCATCGAAAAATTCAGTCAACTCAGTATCTCGGCCTTTGATCCGACAACTCACGAAAGCACCATCACCTTTAGTCCGGGTAATGACGTCGTTGTGCACAGCCAGATCGCACTCACGTCGAACGATTTCTTTTTTGCATGATGCTTCGTGCGGTCGCCGCATCTTCCGGACGAACCTGTACTGTCTTCATGACGGCGACCCAGATTCGGAGGTGCCTTGGGGCTGCGGCGAAGTACGCAACAGTTCCTGGGCACCTGCTGCGCCATCAAAACACCAAGCTCATTGTTCGGTCGCACGAAGAGGAATAATTAATTCAGGTGATGAATTAAATGTAAATTAAATTTTATTTGATCCTCGGCAATTTAAATGATTTGATTTTGACTGGCGTGGTTTGGTCGTTGTGGAGGCCGTCTAGAGGAAAGCCTCCATGCCTCATCCAGGACCGGAGCCGAAGCGGTTTCAAGAACTGAAGGCGGCCCGGTTCTCTACGTTTCCACTGAAAGGGAAATCTAAATTTTGAACAAGAATCGTCCGGCGATATGATCCCATGGATGACTTCGAGACAGTGCCAGCGCCAATGCGATATCGGTGGACGGGGCTCGCCATCGCCATAAGAATTGATGCTGATACCGACCCGGTCGCCGCAGCGACACTTCCCTTAATCGCTGCCGCTTGGATCGAGTCGGCCGAGGAGCATGAATGGCTGGATGCGGATTGGTGGTGCTAGGTCAGGGCGGTGAGTACCGGTTGCCCTTACGCTATGTCGACGGCTCGCACTTTTGTATTCCCGCGGGCAACCTCCGGCGGTCAACCGTTGCGCGGGTTTGGAATGACTGGGGTACGGCAGGTTTTTCCCGCCGCGGGCTTCGAAAATTTCAATCCACTTGATATCGAGCTGCATATGTGTGTGTAGCGCGCTTCGCCCGCAGTTCAATTATGCGTACTTCGTCTCGAAGCCGCTGCAACTCGACCAGGCGCTGCCTGATTGTCGCGCTGGAGGTTCGAAGTTTTTGCAGCGGATCGTCTGCATCTGATGAATTCGGGCTAATCATTTGTGACACCAGCAATGGTTGGTCGTTCAAATGAGCCGTCGAACCGGAGTGTAAACCGACGGTCTCGCCTCGCTCCAGATGGCAACATCCGGCTGAGTGGAGGCTATCGATCTGTCGCTTTGCGGCAAGGAAACTCCGCTGTTAAGATTGATGCCTGGCGATCGGGTTAAATCTGGAACAGTTCAGCGACTACGCAGTGAGGACTGATCGAACGGCTGCCGTCGATCACGACAGACTTGCGAATTACGTTTGGAGCGCGTTCATCAGAGGCGCCAGCGGTACGCTCACACCCACCGGAGCAAACAGCACCTTCATTCGATCATCTCGCTAGCGAGCGAGAGAGCACCCACCAGGATAAGGCTGATGGCCCAGGTCGTATCCAGATTGACCCAGCTCCGGGAAAGGAACCTGAGGCCAAGGTAGCGGTAGACTAGCCAGGCGGAGATTCCGCCCGTCGTGATCATCGCGACGGAATGGACGACGGAGACCAGGATGGCCATACCGAGATTGGTGTTGATGAGGACCCCCGCCGCGTCGTGGCCCCCATCGACGTCGGCGATCCGGCAGAGCCCTAGGTAGATCGGCACCAGCATCAATCCCGCGCCATGAGCGATCGCTATGGCGAAGGACCAGACGCCTAGTTGTGCCGGTCGTATCCGCGCCAGCACCCGTGGATGGCGCCGGTTGACGATCCGGAAGATACCAAACCCCATAACCAGGAGACTGGCGCCGATCCGGATCTGCCGCTGCCATTCGACGAGGGAAACCAACAGCGCGAAGGGAAGGATCACAACGAGCATCGCCAGCAGATGGCCGACCGTTAGCGGCCAAAGTGCCAGCACGAGTGCACGCGAACTCCTTTCCATCAGCCCGGCCGAGACCGCCAGCGGCCATCCCATCCCCGGATTCACCCCGTGATAAAGACCGCTCGCCACGACAGCCAGCCAGAGCCCGGCAAGTGTCCAATCCGCTCCACCCAACTTCAAGCCGACGGATAGCAGAACGAATCCGTCGAGCAATCGCCGCCTTCGAGCCGGATCTGGTGCGCCCGGTATCCGTCGGGGAAGTCTACCCAGTAATCCTTGGCGAGCTCGATGCCGCCGCTAGGGTTCGCATTGGCCATGACCTCAGCGCCCGGGATCCCCTCAGGGTAGAATTGGTCGTCCCACGTTGAGTACAGCGAGTTGGTCCAGTACACGCGTTTGCCGTCACGACTGATCTCGACCATCTGCGGACCGCCCGCATAGGTCTTGCCACTCGGGTGAGGTGTACGTCGTGCAATGCCGCCGATATGCACCGAACCTGCAAGCCTGGGCTTCCTCGGATCGGTGACATCGTATTGACGCATCTCGCCGGTCCCCCAGCAGGAGACGTAGAGAAACTTGTCGTCCATGGACAAGTCGATGTCGCTCACCAGCGGCGGCACGGCGCCAAACCCCTGTAGTAGCGGCGGCAGTTTCTCCTTCGGCGCCGGCTCGGCTGGAATCGTCGCCGTCTTCTCGATGTGAAACTTGCCGCCGTCGCGCCACCAGGTCCAAATCGAGCCTTCGAGGTTGGTGGTGTCGACCACCACGCCCAGGAAACCATATTCGCGGACGGGATCGTGAGCGGGGCGGACTTCCAAGGCCATTTGATGGTTGGCGCCGAGATCGATGGTATGGACGTTTCGTCGCGCCCGGAGATCCCAGAAGTGGATCCGGTGGCCATACTTGTTCGCGAGGAGGTCTTCCGGCACGATCCCGTTCTCGAACTGCGGCGGCAGTGCCCACTCGCTCGTCACCATGTAGTCGCGTGGCAGGTTCCACCAGAAGTCATAATGCAGGGTCTGGGGGCCACGATCGATCTCCCAGCGTCCGAGCACATCGAAGGTCTCGCAGTCCATGATGAAGACGCCGGGCGGCCCATCGGTGCCATCCTTGCCGCCGCCACCGAGCGTGCTGACGTAAATGCCTTCCGGCCCACAGTGAACGGTGTGCGGTCGCGAATAGCCGGTCTTTTTGAAGATCTCCTCGGGCTCGATGATCTTGTGAATCGCCGCCTTGGTGGGATCAGGTTTCGTATCGACGATGTAAATGCGTGACGACCGTATGCCGGGGATGATCAGGTAGCGTCGGTCGAGGAACGCGTGGCCGGTGAGCGGCGACAATGCCGACGAGCAGGCGTTCCAGCCGAAATGGTGGAACTCGTCGCCCTTGTTGGGCATCGTCACGGTATGGACGACCTGACTGAAGGTCGGTGAGCCCGGCTTCACATCAATTACGGCGAGCGCGTCGGGCTTTGAGAAATCCGGACTGAGCAACAAGGTATAGGCGAAGTTTTCCGGTGGAGCTTCCATCGCGAGTTTCGGCGACGCGTGGAAGGTCGGATCGGGCCTCATCGTCATCGGAGTGCCTCCCTGGTTGAACTGAGGTGCACCGCGGCCTTCTGTCGATCGGGCTCTTGTGCGCCTTTCGAGTGGTCTGAACTTATCAGAACGGAGGGCAAAAATCAGACTGATAAAGAAATTAAACTCGACCTGTCCGCTCTTGTCGTCAGCCGAGAAGCCGACCGGTCAACTGGTGGCCTGCACCTGAAGTCAGCTCAGCCAACT